>JAUXCD010000236.1 GCA_030619085.1 Candidatus Zixiibacteriota bacterium | reverse complement strand
GTCGCCGCGTTTCCATCACCGAAATCCCACAGCCAGGTGGTCGGTTCCTCGGTGGACTGATCGGTGACAGTAACCGTCAGGGGGATCTCACCCGACAACGGCGGACCGACAAAAGCTGCCACCGGCGGAAACTGCGGCGGCTCGGTCGCCGAGATATAGTTAGGTTTAATCTCGTCATCCGAACCGAAAGCATTGGTCGCCGTCAACGTAACCGTGTAGTCGCCGGCTACGGTATAGGTGTACACCGGGTTCTGCTCGGTCGACATGTTGCCATCACCGAACTTCCACTGCCAGGAGGTCGGGCTTTCGGTAGACTGATCGGTGAATGTCACCGTCAGGGGAATATCTCCCGACAGCGGCGAGCCGACAAAAGCGGCCACCGGCGGAAACTCCGGCGGTGATATGGCGTCAATCGCAGCCCTTGCATCAACAATGCCCGCGCCGACATCCTTGGTCTGGTTGTAGGCTTTCGCGTTGTCGACCATCAGGTCCCATTTATCCTGGGCACTCAGAGAAGGATCATAAGATTCCAAGAGAGCGGCCACACCGACAACGTGCGGGCAGGACATGGAGGTACCGTCGTAGGCAGCAACATAATCACTTGTCGGGCTGCCCGGATCCATGGCGGTACTCATTATCTCCACGCCCGGAGCGGCGATATCAACCCAGCTACCGTAGTTGGAGAAACTGGCCGGATTGCCATTGACATCGGTGGCACCGACATCCATACAATCGGTGCGCGCACCGAGATAGTCGGCAGAACTTGAATTGCTGTTACCGGCCGCTACGATAACCATCACATCCTGAGCAATGAGGTAGTCACAGGCCGCGCTCAGACCACCGGAATTCGAGCTTCCGGCGGAGAAGTTGACCGCCGCGACGTTTTCACCACGGATTTTCAACTCGGCCATGTAATACATGGCCTCCGCTACATAATCCATAATAACGACACCGACAGTCTGGCCCTGATACTGCATACTGTAGCCGATGCGGCACGGCACAATCTTGACACCATTGGCCACGGTACCGGCGAAAGTACCGTCACCGTAGCCGCCGGCGATCCCGGCCACCGCATATCCGTTATTGGTTATGGCCGCAATGGTCCCGGACACGTGTGTGCCGTGGCCGTTGCCGTCGAATGGATCGTTATCGGCGCCGCCGCAATCAAGGTCGACGCAGGAATAAATGTACCAGTCGGTGCGCTCGACAAAGTCCCAGCCGATCACGTCATCGACATAACCATTGCCATCATCATCAATGCTGTTGCCGACGATTTCCTGACTGTTGACCCAGATATTACCATTGGTGCTGACATCATTCGGGCCCGGAGGGTTGCTGCCACCCAGGTCACCGTGATCATACTTGACGCCGGAGTCCAGAACGCCCACCACGACGGTGGCATCGCCGGTCTCTTTATCCCAGGCCATATCTGCTTCGATGCCATACGTATCCCAATAGTGCCACTGGTCATACGGAAATTCCGGAGGCGGGTCGTCATAGTAACCGTCGTTTGGGGTAGCCCGAAGGGTGTGTATACCAATCGGCTCGACATGGTCTACCAGGGGATTCTCTTCATACGCGGCCATCGCGTCTTCCAGCGTCCCGTAATCGATTCGAACCTTGTAGTAGTGAGCCAGTTTCCTGGCCTCGGGCGTATTAGCCCGGGCGCTCCGGTCACTGCCGGGGAACTGGGGACGTGAGCGTACTACGTCAAAACGCTTTGCCAAAGCGTCAAAACCCTGCATGCGGGACAGGGCCCGATCTGACATGGCGTCTTTGGCGTGGTCAACGGCCACATTGTCTTTCAATACTACTATGAACTCATTGGGAACATACCCCATGAAGGAAGGGGCATCTACATACTTGGATGGATTGCTAGGAAGGTGCTCTACCGCCAGAACGACGCCGGGCACCAGAACCGCGATCACAAATAAGGCGGTTAAGATTCGTCTCATAACTCCTCCAACGAAAAGGCAATTCTTGAAACGTTAACTGTGTTTCTGTCTGTTGCTTGCCATGCACCTCCTTCAATGCTGCTTCATTGTTGACGTTTGTATGCCATGAATATTGCCATAGGTAGATTTTCCGTGGGAACAGAATAGAATACGGATATAACACGATTTAATGAATCGAGGCACCGTCGATGTTACTCCTGCTTACTCTTCCATTGAATAAAACAAACGCATTTTAGGCCTATTTGTCAACCCCCAATATGATCATCCGGCATTCGATCACATCGCATTGCAGCGACACAACCGCCGTTCGCTTGCGAGCGCTTTCGCATCACACCCGATGAACAGGGCGAAGTGCGGTGGCTACAATAGGTTCTGTCTCTTTTACGACAATGAAAGATTGTTATTCTGAAAAAATTCCCGCGATCTTCACATGTTCACGGTTTGCAGTTGCGACAGGGCGATAAGCCTGTCGCCAGCCCCTCTTCGCGCGTCTCAAAAATCCGGTAGCTGCCCTCTTTCAGGTTCTTCACGGAGTGGCAGCCGGGGCGGTGCAGGCGAAACGAACCCACCTTTTGAATGTAGTATTCCTCCGGCTCGCGCTTAACAGACCACAGCCCGATTTTCTCCGTCATCGCCTGCCGCTGGGCGCCGAGCATCTGCCCGACTTGGTCCTGCTTCAATTCGTTGTCACGAAACAGATATAGATACCCCAGACCCCGCCGGAGAATCTCACGGTTAACAAACAGACTGTCTATATAGAGGTAACCCAAAAGCCGGCCATATTTGTCACGGCGGCGGCCGGTGAATTCGATTTCGGCTGTTTGATTGAAGGACAGTTCCCGAAGCAGTTCAGTTGCCTCGTTATAGAACGGCTCTCCTTTCTCCGGGGTGTCGATCGCCAGTAACCTGAGGACGTCCCCGCCGCGCAGTTCTACGGTGTCGCCGTCGACAATCCTGGCCACCACGAAGCGATCGGTCGGCGCACGGTCCGGACCTATCTGCTCCACCAGCCGCACGACGACGATCAGGATGGCCACCGCTACGACCACGCCGGCGCTGACATACCAGCGCGTATGGCGACGTGGTCTTCTAACCGGCAATACCATTGACAATAACCTCCGACCATCCAGCCGCTGTCGGTCTCACTTCGATCAGGTCCTCGACTTTGTTTTTCAGCTCTTCAATATGAGTGATCAGAAACACCTGGGGGAATTTCGCCTTGAGATTTCCCAGCGCCTTGATTATCAAGTCCCGTCGTTCGCTGTCCTGCGAACCGAACACCTCGTCCAGAATAATGAACGACCGCTGCAATCCGGCCGAATCGGTCAGCGCTTGTGAAATCGCCAGCCTCAGGCACAGATTGGCCAAATCCTTCTCCCCGCCGGAGAATCGCTCGACCTCGAAATACTCCCCGTAATCCAGAACCCGCAGGTTGTACTTGTCATCGAGCTCAATCATACTGTATTTGCCATTGGTCATCTCGGCCATCAACTGGCTGGAAAGACCGGCCAGGGTGGGACGGATCGATGATATGAGCCGGGTGCGGTATTCAGAAAACAGGCCGCCCAGTTTCTCGGCGTAGTACAGCGCCGAACGGTTCTCCTCGAGTTCACCGGCCGCCTTTTCAAATCCCTTGAGCTGCTCCTGCTTCCCCTCGAGTTCTTTCTGGGTTAGCTCGGACTCCTTGACCGCCCGCAGATGCTCGGTTCGGGCTCTTTCCCAGTCGGTCTGAGTTCGTTCGAATTCGTCTTTAAGCTGCTGAAACCGAGCAACGTCAAAGTCCAGTTCGGCCAGCGCCTGCCGGGTAGTCTCCATCTCAGCCGCCGCCTGCTTTAGATTATGCTCAAGTTCGGTCATGCTGTCGATGACGGCCGGAAGCCGCCCCAGTGAGCCTTCCATCTGGCTCACGTGCAGGCGGTCTGTCTCCATCTCCTCCAGCCGCTTCGAGGCCTGCTCGAAAGCCTTCTCATCGAACGCCGTCGTATCGATCTTCCCC
>JAUXCD010000182.1 GCA_030619085.1 Candidatus Zixiibacteriota bacterium | reverse complement strand
GAGTGAATACCGTGGCAGTGTCGTTTTCCTCGGCGAGAGTGCTGTCCTGATCCAATGTGTCGGCGTTGGCGGTCGTGGCCAGGGCCATTAGAATCGTGAGGATGGTGAGACTCGTGATTATTAACCAACGCATGCGATTTCCCTCCCGCACTGCTCTTGGGTTAAGTTCGCCCCGGCAATATCAAAGACGGTTGAAATTTCCAGATGTGCAACGATGTGGTTATGGGATTATGATAATCTGCTGCCAAAGATGTGGCAAGAAGAAACAGCACTGGCAACCTGACACAGATACATCGACAATTACGGCAGCGAAGGCTAAACCCACCCGTTGGGTGGGGTACCCGAGCCAAGAAGGGGCAGACCGGGAGGTCTGTCGCCCACAGAACCAACCACAGACTCTACGCGAAGCATGAATCACACAAAGTGCACGAAGCAAAAAAAATACACGAAGTGTGCCATCACCACATCACATTGTGTCACAGCGTCTTACGCCGCGATGTGAGGCGGACATACTTTAACGTAACTCTGGCCTTGACGCATCGTAGGTAAATATATATATCTTACGATATCTGACTAAAGATAGAAATTAGATGCAAGGATCTGTTAAACACCTAAACACAGGAGAATGAGGGTGAATACTATCCATAGTTTATCATGGAGACGCTTGTTGCTGTGCGTCGTGATGATCCTTTGTCTCGCCTTACCTGCTGCCTTGACCGCTTCGGAGCTGGACAAAGAGACAAAAGCAATGCTTGATGGAGTCGGCGGAACGGATGTGTATCCCGACGCTAACGCTCTGTATGTGCTGTCGAAGACTCACACCAGCTACGAAAAGGAAGGAACGGCTATCTCCAAGGTCCATCTGTTGATAAAGATACTGACAGAGAAAGCTATTCAGCAACACGGAGAGCGGCACTTGGCCTATTACCGGGTCTACGACTCGATTATGATTGAAACGGCCCGCGTGATCAAGCCGGACGGCAGTGTAATCGATGTTGCTCCGGAGGACATCCGGGATGTTTCGGCGGCCATCCTTGAGTACATGAACATCTACGATCCGGATGTTCGCGAGAAAGTCATTGCCTTCAAGGGGCTGGAAATCGGTGATTGTATCGAGTTGAAATACACCGACAACCTTTTCCACCCGCCCATGGACAACGAGTTCGACGGTAGTGACCTCTTTCAGTACACTGACCCTATCATTAGAAAGGTCACCACTATCAACGGCCCCGCCGACATGCCGATTCGCCATGTGACGCGAAACGGCGAAGTAACGTTTGCAACGGAGACCACCGGCACACGCACCACCTATCGCTGGGAAGCTGAGAATGTCCCCCGCATCATTCCGGAGCCGGCGATGCCGTCACTTATGGAGGTGGCCCCGGCGGTGTATTTCACCACTATCGAGGACTGGGGAGCGATAAGTCGCTGGTGGAACGATATCGCCGAGTCAAAATACGAAATAAGCGATGCCCTTCACGCTGAAATAGAATCTCTGACTTCAGGCAAAAATACCGAAACTGAGAAAATAGACGCCATTTATCATTTCGTGGCCCAGAAGGTGCGTTACATGGGGCTGGGGACCGGCAAGAAAAAAGGATTTGAACCTAAACCGGTATCCGAGACTTATGAAACCCGCTATGGCGTTTGTCGTGATGTCGCCGCGTTGATGGTAGCCATGCTGCGCGATGCCGGTATCGATGCCGACATCGTGCTCACCGGCGCCGGGTACGAAATGGAGAGGGAACTTCCAACCTTAAGCTTCAATCATGCTATCGTCGCAGTCAATAATGATGATGGCAGTATCACCTATGCCGATCCCACCATCGAAAATTCGGTTGACTGGCTGCCGGCGGTGGAAGCCGAGCAGCAGGTTCTCGTATGCACATCGGAGGGGAAAACCCTCAAAGACACGCCGTATTCACCTCCTGAGGAGAATATGGGCCACGTTCGCGCGGTCTCTACCCTGAGCGAATCAGGCCTGTATACGTCGGACGTCACGCTATCCACCGACGGCTTCTATGACATGGCCCTGCGCAGTTTCCTCAAACGACTGCCCGCAGCCCGGCAAAAGATGATTTTCGGCATGATGCTTCAGGATATCTACCCCGGTACCGTGCTCGAGGATTTCAGCACCAGTGATGCCGAGGACTTGAGCGCTCCGGTAACGATTAACATCAGGTACAGTATCCCCGATTACCCGGCCAACGCCGACAATTTCCGTTTGTTCAAGAGCCCGGTTGCCCTCGGCGTTTTTGAACTGATTTCCAGCAGCGTGTTCCAGGCGGCTTCGCTTCCCGAGCGCAAATATCCCTTCCAGTTGGGTTTCACTTTCGGGGCCACTGAAGAGGAGATTATCACCCTGCCGCTCGGCTACAAAGTGAAGTCGGCGCCTGATCCGGTGGAGAAGTCATACGGTTCTATCGAGTACAATATGACCTATTCGTCTGAGCCCGAAGTGGAGTTACTCAAAACCGGTACGAAACAGGTGACCTTCAAGAGACAACTCCTGCTCAAATCGAAACGAATGTCTCCCGATGAGTATGCCCAGTTCAAGGATGCTCTTAAGGCCAGCGCCAAAGCCAAGCGCGGAGAGATAATCCTGGAAGCGGAAAAAGAAGGCTAAACGACCATGTCCAAAAGGAACAATACGATGAAATATCGAATCTACACTGCAATAGTCGTGGTCGCTTGCCTGCTTTTCACCCTGACAGCGACCAATGCCCGGGACTTCACCGATGCTGAAATCGACCAGATCATTGCCGAGGCACCCGGCCTGGAGCAATATCCACAGGCCAGCGCCATAATTCTGATCGATCAGGTCCGGCTGACGGTCAATCCCGATCACAGTGCGGTAAAAAACGAACTTTATGTGGTCAAACTGCTTCAGGATCGTGCCCGTCGCCGGTTTGCTGACATCAAGCGGCGCTACGACACCGAAAGCGATAGCGTAGTTGTGATCAAAGCCGTCACTCACCTGCCAGACGGCACCGTGCAGGAGGTGGAGAAAAAGGCGATAAACGATCTCACGCCGGCCGATCTGCGCGATGCCGCTATGTACTCCAATATCATGCACAAGGTCGTATCCTACCCCGGTATTGCTCCGGGAGCGACTATCGAACTGAGACTGCGCACCTACAAGAATGCGCCCGATGACGAGGGCCCCTTCTACCTGAACGGCAAGAAACTCTTTCAGGGCGAAGAACCGATCCAGTATCGTGAATTCAGTCTGGATGTTCCAGGTGATTTCCCCATCCGTTACACTGTTCAGAACGGAACTGTTGACTATGTTGAACAGCCTAAAGGCGATCGCATACTGCACACCTGGTCGGTTGCCGATGCACCCCAGATAATCCGGGAGCCGTTCATGCCGGCCGTGGCTAAAATCGCTCCAAGCTTGATATACACCAATGCCGACACCTGGGCCGAACTGGGCCAGTGGGCCGGCGATAAGTTCTTCGGTCACGTGGTTACAACCGGAGCAATAAAGGCCAAAGCCGACGAACTGACGGCCGACGCCAAAACATCGAAAGAGAAGATCGAACGTATCGGGCTGTTCGTTATCAAGGAAGTTCGCGAGGTCGGCGAATGGTCACTGCCACTGGGCATGGCCGGGTATGAGCCGCACGATGCCGATGAAGTGCTGGCCAATCGCTACGGCGACTGGCGTGACAAAACCGTCCTGCTGGTATCCCTGCTGCGGGCGGCCGGTATTGAGGCCAATCCTATGTTCGTCAGCCATGATAACGTCGTGCTCGCGGAGGAGTTCCCCGGTCTGAAGCAGTTCAACGCCTTCTGGGTCATGGTGCCTGAGTACGATGACGGCCCGATCTGGATCAATCCCATGGCCGACCACTGCAAGTTCGGTTACTGCTGGTACGGTTTCGGCTATAAAGCACTGCTGGTATCGGAAACTGAAAGTCAACTGACTGCCCTTCCGGAAATTCCCACCGAAGAGAACATCGCCATGCGACGCGCTGAGTTGCAGTTGCTACCGACCGGAGATCTGGAAGGCACCATTTCATGTCAGCTTGACGGCTATTTTGACCTGCGTACCCGCAGTCGCCTCAAGAACTCGACCCCGAAAGAGGTTGAGCAGTATTTTCAGATGGCGGCCAACGCTATCGGCGAGGGCACACTCAATCGCGAGCACAAGCTCTCTGATTTGAAAGACCTGATGGAACCGGTTCAGGTAGCACAGAAATACTCTTCCCCGGAAATGGGCATTGTCCAGGGCGACATGATGATTTTCCGCGCCCCCGAGATACCGTTCTCGTTTGCCGATATGCCGATCGAACTCGGCCAGTCCACCCGCCTGTACCCGATTGAGTTCACTTCCCGCCTGGTGCTGAAGACCGAGGGCTCGATTAAGCTGCCCGAGGGCTATCGGGCCATCTATCTGCCGGGTGAGTTCACGGTTGAGAACGAATTGGGCAGTTGGACGACGAAGTATTCCTTTGACGAGCAGCGCGGGATGGTGACTTACCATTCGACCGTGAAGCTGACGGACAAATGGATCGACCCGCAGGAATACACGACCTTTAAGCAGTCGCACGACAACTTCTCCAGCCCAAAAAACCGATTGATTCTTCTGGAGAAAGAGTCATAGACTTGTCAGTATAATCACATGAATTTGAGCCCGGGGCAGACATCGTTGTCTGCCCCTTTTTGGCTTTAGCTTCAACGTGAACCACCTCTCAAAAGTCGTCGACAAGCTGCCGTTTTGAGGTGATCGGTGCTCATGTACGGTAAGCAATACCGAGAATCCTGCCTGAGGTATCGCTTGACCTTTTGCTTTGACTCCTGCTAACTTGGTACAGGCTTGAACCGGTTTCGTCCATACAAAACGGACTATCTCCCTATGGTTGCCAAAAAGTACGAATTTGTGGATCATACCGCCGACATCGCGGTCAGGGCGCATGGTTGTGATTTGGATGAAGCGTTTGCCAATACCGCCACCGCGATGTTTGACATAATCACCGATGGCGCTTCTATTGATACGAGCACGGAAGTGACAGTGGAGATAGAGGCTATTGACCGGGAAGGCTTGCTGGTGCAGTTTCTCTCAGAGTTGATTCTGATTCATGAGGTGGATAGGCTGGTGTTCACCGATTTCGAGGTGAGTATTTCCGGCACCGGCGGTTTGAAGGCCGTCTGCCGGGGAGAAACGTTCAGTCAAAAGAAGCACGGCGGGGGACTCCACGTGAAAGGTGTCTCTTATCACATGATGGAGATATTCGACGGCACCGCCGGCGAACCGAGCTACGTGCAGGTGCTTTTTGACGTATAAAGGGTAGAGATCGCCAATTGTCAATGTCAGGTGAGGTATGGGTTGGAAAGGTAAGATTGACCGGATCGACGAAAACCGGGTGAGGATTCCCAAAAGCTACCAGAGCGAAAACCTCAAACGGCACGGCGTGTCGATGAAAGTAGATGGGCTGGTGTATGCCGATGATGAGATGCTGCGCTCGATTTTGGCCGATGAATCACTGGAGCAAGTGGCCAACGTCGCGACGCTGCCGGGAATTGTCGGCAGTTC
>JAUXCD010000055.1 GCA_030619085.1 Candidatus Zixiibacteriota bacterium | reverse complement strand
GCGCCTATCGAGCCGCTCGACCCGATTGGCGGCATTGCCGCAGCGGTCAGAAGAGCCGCCGATGTCAGTCGCGATATCTTCTATCCGGAGCAACGACTGACCGCGCGTGAGGCGCTATTCGGCTTCACGGCCGGCGCCGCCTATGCCGTGGGGCAGGAGCATTGTCGGGGTTACCTGTTGCCTGGCTACCCGGCCGACTACGCCATTCTTTCGCAGGACCTATGTTCGGTACCGGCGACTCGGATTACCCAGACGACGGTGCTGGTCACGGTGCTGGACGGTAAAGTGAAGTACTGCCACAGTTCACTCAATCTATAATTAACCGGCGCGCCACATTTAGTTTGACAATCCATTTAAGTCGTGCGCATATTATATATATGCGTACCAAACACTTTGTATTGTTGGTACTTCTGGGTTTCTTTCTACTTAGTCCGGTAATATCATTTTCGCTGAAGACAGCATTTGCACAGGACTCGTCTTTCGTTACTGACACCGGGAGTACAGCCGATTTTGACAGCACCTTGCTGCCGGTTGATCGGCCAATCGTTTACACCCTGATTATCGATGGAGCCATCGGGACTGTCACCAATGACCGCATCGAACTGGCCATTGAGCTGGCCGATGAAAACGATGCGGAACTTCTGGTGATATTCCTCGATACACCCGGCGGCTTCACCAAGCCCACCTGGTCTATTTGCAAGGCCATTCTCAATTCCCCGGTTCCGGTCTGCGTTTATATCGCTCCCCCGGGAGCCCGGGCCGGTTCGGCAGGTGTGTATATGACTTACTCGGCTCATTTCGCCGCCATGGCACCCTCGACTAATATCGGCGCGGCACATCCGGTGGCCGGCGGCGGGCAGAAGCCCGACTCGGTCATGAATGAGAAAATCACCAACGATGCCGTTGCCCAGATCAGGGCCGCGGCCGAGCGACGGGGCCGAAATGCCGAGTGGGCGGAGCAGGCTGTTCGCGAATCGGCGTCGATCACCGATAATGAAGCGCTCAAGTTGAATGTTATCGATTTGCGAGCCGAGAATCTCGATGATTTACTGGCCCAGCTCGATGGCCGCGAAGCCGAACTGCCCCGTGAGACGAAAGTGCTGCAACTCAAAAACGCAACCACGCGAGAACTGGGCATTAGCTGGATACACACCATCCTTGAACTGATTACTCAGCCCGATATAGCCTTTATTCTTTTCTCCATTGGCTCGCTGGGTATTCTGCTGGAACTCTACAATCCGGGCGCGATTCTTCCCGGCGTCGTCGGGACCATTTCGCTGGTTCTGGCCTTTTACGCCTTCCAGGCGCTACCCATCAACTACGCCGGTCTGGCACTCATATTATTGGCGATAATAATGTTTATAGCGGAGATAAAGATTATCAGTCACGGGCTGCTTACAATCGGTGGCTTGATATCTTTCTTCTTTGGAGGACTTATGCTGATAGATACCGTGGATCCCAGCCTGCAGGTTTCCAAGACGATCCTCATTACGGTCATTGTCTGTGTGGGGGCAGCTGTTGTCCTGGCCACCTACCTGGTGGTCAAGGCGGCCCGCCACACGCCCTTCATTGGCCGTGAGGGCATGGTGGGCAAAACGGCCGAGGTGCGCAGTGACGGCTTCGTGCATGTCGATGGCGCCCTGTGGAAGGCCACATCCGAGGAAGCCCTGGCGACCGGTGACCAGGTCGAAATAGTAGCCGTGAATAAGCTGATACTGAAAGTGAAAAAATTAACTCGTAGAGAGGGGATGTAAATGATACAATTACCCGCCTTAATTGTCGTCGCCTTCTTCGTTCTGATACTCCTTTTCAACATGATCAAGATCCTGAGGGAATACGAACGAGGAGTAATTTTCCGACTCGGCCGTTTGATTGGCGCCAAAGGCCCCGGACTGATTATCCTGATACCTATGATCGATAAGATGGTACGCGTTGACCTGCGCGTGCTGACTTTCGATGTCCCGTCACAGGATGTCATTACCAAGGACAACGTATCGGTGAAAGTGAACGCCGTATTGTACTTCCAGGTGGTCGACTCCAACAAAGCGATTGTGTCGGTGGCCAATTACTTTGAGGCAACTTCGCAAATCGCCCAGACCACCCTCCGGTCCGTGCTGGGCCAGGTGGAACTGGATGACCTACTGGCCAACCGGGAGAAAATCAACCGCGAATTGCAGCGGATTATCGACGAGCATACCGAACCCTGGGGTATCAAGGTCTCCGTGGTCGAGGTCAAGAATGTTGACCTACCGCCCGAGATGATTCGCGCGATTGCCCGTCAGGCCGAGGCCGAGCGTGAGCGGCGCTCAAAGGTTATTCACGCCGAGGGTGAGTTCCAGGCCGCTCAGAAACTGACCGACGCCGCCCGCGTTATGACCCAGGCACCCAATGCCATCCAGCTCCGGTTTTTGCAGACTCTGGTTGAGGTTTCCGCCGAGAAGAACTCGACAGTCATCTTCCCGGTGCCGATTGACCTGCTGGAATCGGTCAAGAATTTCATGGACAAAAAGGCAGGACAGTAACTTCGAATTTCTGATGCAAGACAATTGTCAAGAGGCTGCCCGGCAGCCTCTTTTTCTTATCGCAATCCTGTCAAACGCCGGACCAATATTTCTCTTTTCACAGCGGGTAGAACTTCTTATTATCTCGATATGACCAACAAACGCACCGATTACATTAGCTGGGAAGAGTACTTCATGGCCATCGCCCAGCTCTCGGCCAAGCGCTCCAAAGATCCCTCCAGCCAGGTGGGAGCCTGTATCGTCAACGCCAACAAGCGCGTTATCGGTATTGGCTACAACGGCTTCCCAATCGGCTGTTCAGACGACGAGTTGCCCTGGTCGCGCGAGGGGGAGTTTCTCGACACCAAGTATGCCTACGTCTGCCATGCCGAGATGAACGCCATCACCAACGCCTCCAATAAGCCGGAACTGGAAGGGGCCAGCATTTACGTATCCCTTTTCCCGTGTAATGAATGCGCCAAGCTGATAGTCCAGGTGGGCATAAAGGAAGTTGTTTACCTGTCGGACAAATACAACGGCGACCCCGTTTTTGAGGCTGCCCGCAAGATATTCAAAATGGCCGGCGTAAGTTGCCGCCAACTACTGCCAGAGCACAAAGATATTTCGCTGTCCCTGGCCGAATAACCATCTCAGGCCGGGCCGCCTTCCTGGCCGAAAAAACAAGGCCAAATGTCGGTTTCGGGCACATTACAAATTTTATATTGTTCCAGCGACATCAAAGGTTACATTAGCCCTTTATCCATTCAGGGTTCAAAAGGAATCAAGCAAAGAGGAATCGAAAGTGACTAGGACCAAAGAAGATATTCTAAAGTTAATCGATGACGCCGGTGTTCGCTACATCAGGCTCTGTTTCACCGATATCCTGGGCAAAATCAAAGGTATGTCCATAACCCGCTCCGAGATCGAACAGGTTCTGGAAGAGGGTCAGGGATTTGACGGCTCCTCGGTCGAAGGCTTTGCGCGCATCGAAGAATCCGACCTGATGGCCGTGCCGGATCCGGTCACTTTCCGCATTATCCCCTGGGACATCGCCGGTGAGAAGGTGGCCATGATGTTCTGCGACATCACCCATCCCGACGGCCGTCCCTATGAAGGTGACCCTCGCTGGATTTTGCGCAAGAACCTCAAGCGCCTCAAGGATAAGGGTTGGACTTTCTACGTCGGCCCGGAGATAGAGTATTTCTACTTCAGGAATAACCGCGAAACCGACACCCTTGACCGTGACGGCTATTTCGATTACGGCACGGTCGATATCGGCTCCCAGCTTCGCAAGCGTAGCGTGAATGCTTTGGAAGAAATCGGCATTGCGGTCGAATGTTCCCATCACGAAGTCGCTCCCAGCCAGCACGAAATCGACCTGAAATACCAGGAAGCCCTGGTTATGGCCGATTTCGCCCAGGTCTATCGCTTCATTATCAAAGAAGTGGCGATGGAGAACGACCTATACGCCACTTTCATGCCTAAACCTATTTTCGGCGAGAACGGTAGTGGTATGCATTGCCATATGTCGATTTTTGATGGTGACAAGAATCTGTTTTACGACGCCAAAGACACTTACCATCTCTCGAAAATGGCCCAGCAGTTTATGGCCGGAATCCTCAACCACGTCAAAGAATTCACACTGGTCAATAACCAGTGGGTGAATTCGTACAAGCGTCTGGTGCCCGGATATGAAGCCCCGGTTTATATCGGCTGGGGACGTCGCAACCGTTCCAGCATGGTGCGCGTGCCGATGTACCGGATCGGCAAGGAAAAAGCCACCCGCATCGAACTGCGCTCGCCGGACCCGGCCGCCAATCCATACCTGGCCTTTTCCTGTATGCTCGCCGCCGGTCTGGAAGGTATCGATAAGGGCTACAAATTGCCCGAGCCTATCGAGGAAAACATCTTCCACATGTCCGCCGATGAAAAGTCCAAGTTGCAGATCGCCACGCTGCCGAATTCTCTGGAGAACGCTATCCGCGAGTTTGAGAAATCCGAGCTTGTCCGCAAGACACTTGGCGACCACGTCTGGGAGAAGTTAATCGAGAACAAAAAGCTCGAATGGGACCAGTACCGTATGCACGTCTCGCAGCACGAAGTAGACAAGTATCTGTCGATGCTGTAGTACCGGGTTTTCGCGGCCTCAAACCATAATCAGTAAAATCGTAGGCGTTCCCGATGCCGGGCAGATTGCTTATAGCTTGCTCTGCGCCTTTTATCCGCTATATTCTTCTCCATGCCCGACTATAAGAATCTCACCGCGACTCAAATCACCGCCATGGTGACTTCGGGTGAATTGTCGGCGGTTGACCTGGCTGAAAAAGCTCTCGACTTGGCACGCACCGAGGGCAAAGGCCTCAATGCTTTTATCAGTCTGTGCGAAGACAAGGCCCTTGAGCAGGCAAGGGCTGTGGATACCGCCATCAAACAGGCCCAGCCCGTCGGGCCGCTGGCCGGGGTTCCGGTCGCTCTCAAAGACAACATCTGTTACACCGGCAGCCTGACCAGTTGCGGATCTCACATCCTTGACGGCTTCGTGCCACCCTATGATGCCACCTGCGCCGCCCGACTGGTCGACGCCGGGGCGGTCATAATCGGCAAAACCAATATGGATGAGTTCGCGATGGGGTCGTCCAACGAGACCTCCTACTACGGTCCCGCCAAAAACCCGGTGGGGGAGAACCTTGTCCCGGGCGGGTCATCGGGAGGCTCCGCTGCCGTGGTGGCGCAACGAATTGTGCCGATCTCATTCGGCTCCGAAACCGGCGGTTCTGTCCGGCAGCCGGCTGCCTTCTGCGGTGTGTACGGGCTAAAGCCGACCTATGGTAGCATCTCCCGGTATGGGTTGGTGGCGTTCGGGTCATCGCTTGACCAGATCGGGCCGTTGGCCCGCAATGCCGAAGACCTCGCGTTGGCCTACCAGGTTACTTGCGGACGTGACCCCAATGACTCCACCTCGGTAGCCTTTGACCATCCCGATTACACCGGTGAAATCGACACCGACCGCAAATTTACAATCGGCGTACCGAAAGAGTATTTTGCCGAAGGTCTCGACCCGGAAGTGGAGGCCGCCGTACGTGACGCCATGGCCGTACTCGAAAAGGACGGGCACAAAGTCACGGACATTTCACTGCCGCTGACCGACAAGGCAATCGCCATCTATTACATAGTGGCCTGCGCCGAGGCCTCGTCAAACCTGGCCCGATTCGATGGTGTCCGCTACGGCCTGCGGGAGGGGAGAGATAAGGAACTGGCCCAAATGTACAGTGAAACGAGGGCTGCGGGGTTCGGCGATGAGGTCAAGCGCCGCATTATGCTGGGCACCTATGTGTTGTCGTCCGGTTACTATGACGCTTACTACCTGAAAGCCTCCAAAGTACGCGAACTACTCCGGCGGGAATTCGAGCGCACCTTTGAGGAGGTCGACCTGATAATCTCACCCGCCACGCCCACACCGGCGTTCAAGTTCGGCGAGAAGCTCGATGATCCGCTGGCGATGTATCTTTCCGACATGTACACCGCGCCGGCAAATCTGGCCGGAATTCCCGGAATCAGTACGCCGTATGGTCGTGTTGGCGATGGCCGCCCGGTGGGGGTGCAGTTTTTGGCAGGTCATTTCAATGAGCTTTCTCTCTTTCAGATAGTCCGCATTCTCGAGAGGCTGGCGTGATATGCCCTTTGCTGAAATCGACGGCCTGAGAATATTCTACCAGGACCTCCCCGAAGACAAATCCGCAATCGATTTGACTGACCGCCCTCCGGTCTTTTTCCTCCACGGCTTTACGCTCGATAACCGTATGTGGCAGCCCCAGGCTGACTTCTTCCAGAACGATTATCGCCTGATAATTCCCGACTCGCGAGGCCACGGCGAATCCGATTCACCCCAAACCGGCTACAGCCGTGACCATCGGGTGGAGGAACTTCTGGCGCTGGTGAATTCGTTGGGCTTTGACCGGATTCACCTGGTTGGCCTGTCAATGGGCGGTTCGACCGGAATCGGTTTTGCGCTCAAATACCAGGACCGGCTTGAGTCCCTGACACTGGTGGATACCGGCGCGGCCGGCTATAGTGTTGGCCCCAAGATTGCCCGCATTGATCGGATTGCGCGTGAGGATGGGGTAGAGGTGGCACGCGAGAAATGGATTAAGACCGCTTTGACGTGGTACCGCGATGATAAAAAGGAAATCCACGACCTCATGGATAGTATGATGCGCCAGCACGGTGGGGCCATCTGGCTCGATCCACAGCGTGGTAAATACCCCCGTACTGTCGATCTGGACCACGTGCACAACATCACCGTACCCACTATGATCTTTGTCGGCGAGGACGACCGCATATTTGTGCCGCTGGCGCAGCAGCTTCACGAGCGTATCCAGTCATCCGTCCTTAGCGTATTCGAGGGAACAGGGCACATGCTAAACCTTGAGCAGCCAAAGAGATTCAACGAAGCCCTTAAAGTCTTCCTCGAGCGATCCGATGAGCGCGGCTGACCGTCGCAAGGGCCTTTGAGCAATAAAGTTTGACATGCGACGCACAGGATTTATATTCGACTCTTGATGTTTGCTTGTGCGTTCCGTCCTGGTAACTTTCAACCAAAGGTAGGCAAGTTTGGCTGTTTACAAAGGATTCGAGCCGGTCATCGGACTTGAGGTTCATGCCCAGCTGTTCACTGAGAGCAAGATGTTCTGTGGCTGTAAGTCCGAGTACGGTGCCGAGGCCAATACCCTTACCTGCCCTGTCTGTCTGGCTCTGCCGGGCGCACTGCCAGTGCTCAACAAGAAGGCGGTCGAATTCGCCATGCGGATGATCGCCGCCGTAGGGGGAAAGGTTCACCGCCGCTCGGTTTTTGCCCGCAAGAATTATTTCTATCCCGACCTGCCCAAAGGCTACCAAATTTCACAATTCGACAAGCCAATCGGCGAGGGCGGAGCGATAGAGTACCATTCCGGCAATGGCTCCCGCAAGAGATGCCGTCTGACTCGCATCCACCTGGAGGAAGATGCCGGCAAGTCGCTGCACCCGGAGCACGGCGAGGGTTTTACGAGAGTTGATTTGAATCGCTGCGGCACACCGCTAATTGAGATCGTGTCGGAGCCGGAAATGGAAAGTCCCGAAGAAGCATACGGTTACCTGACCAAACTTAAACAAATACTTCAATATATCGAGGTTTGTTCCGGCGATATGGAGAAGGGCCATCTTCGCTGTGACGCCAATGTCTCAGTGCGCCCGGTCGGCTCTGAGAAACTCGGCACCCGCACCGAGTTGAAAAATATGAACTCCTTCAAGGGTGTGGAACGAGCCTTGAAATTTGAGATTGTGCGCCAGATTGACCTGATTAAAGCGGGTGGCAAAGTCGAGCAGATGACTCTGCTGTGGGATGAGAAAAAGCAGGTTGCCGAGCCGATGCGGTCCAAGGAAGAATCACACGATTATCGATATTTCCCGGAGCCGGACCTGGTCAACTTGGTGATAGGTGATGCCTGGATTGAATCAGTCAGGCTAAGCCTGCCCGAAATGCCCGACGTGCGCGCCGACCGGTTTGTCAGCCAGTACGATCTTCGGACTTACGATGCCGCCGTGTTGACAGACAGCCGTGCTCTGGCGGACTACTATGAGCAGGTGATGACGCATTTTGATGACGCCCGAGCGGCATCCAACTGGATTCAGACGGAACTTCTGGCCTTACTCAAAGACAACAAACAGGAACTGCATGACTGTCTCGTATCACCCGAAATGCTGGGTGAACTCTTAAGTAAAGTCAAATCCGGCGACATCTCCGGCAAGATGGCCAAAACGGTGTTCGAGGCGATGTTTGCCACCGGCAAAGCTCCCGATGTCATCATCAAAGAAAAAGGCCTCGTCCAGGTCTCAGACGAGTCATCGCTGATTCCCATAATTGAGAAAGTAATTGCCGCCTATCCTGACAATGTTGCCAAGTACCGAGGCGGGAAAGCCAAACTGTTCGGCTTCTTTGTCGGTCAGGTAATGAAAGAAACCGACGGTCAGGCTAATCCCCAAACTGTCAACAAGCTCCTTAAAGAAAGGCTGGATGGTTAGAGCCTTATGGAAAATAAAAGAGCTCGCCTTGCCGTTCTAATCTCCGGTGGAGGAACCAACCTTCAGGCCTTAATTGATGCTGTCAAAACCGGTATCCTATCGGCTGACATCGTTTATGTCGTCTCCAGCCGGCGGGACGCATATGGTCTTGAGCGTGCGGCCAAAGAAGGCATTGAGACTTTTGTCTTTAAGGCTAAGAAATATCCGTCGCCGCAGGAAGCCGAACATGACCTATTGGCCAGACTTCAGGAAAGAAAGATTGATTTTGTGGCTCTGGCCGGTTACTTAAAGCTGGTGCCCCTGACCGTGATCAGAGCCTTTCGCAATCGGGTTGTCAATATCCACCCGGCCAGGCTGCCCGAATATGGCGGCAAGGGCATGTACGGTCACCATGTTCATGAAGCTGTGATCGCCGCCGGCGATACCGAATCGGGGCCGACCGTTCATTTGGTGGATGAGGTTTATGACCATGGCAAGGTTCTGGAACATGCGTCAGTTCCGGTGCTACCCGACGATACACCTGATACCCTGGCCGCCAGGATTTTGGTGCAGGAACACAGGCTGTATCCTCGCGTTTTACAGAAACTAATTAAAGGAGAATATTCCCTTGGTTGAAAAACCTGTTCTACTTAAGACCGACATCAAAGAGTATCCGCTCCTGGTCCGAGGTAAAGTACGCGACATCTACGATCTCAGCGATAAGCTCCTGTTCATTGCCACCGACCGGATATCCGCTTTCGACGTCGTTATGCCCAATGGGATTCCGGGTAAGGGCGAGGTCCTTACGCAGATGTCGTTGTTCTGGTTTGACTTGCTGGCCGACACCGTTGACAATCATCTGGTCACGGCCGATGTCGCCCAGTATCCGGAGAAGCTGCAAAAATATCGCGACATTCTCGAGGGACGCTCAATGATTGTCGCCAAAGCCGACCGGGTCGATTGCGAGTGTATCGTCAGAGGCTACATCTCCGGCTCCATGTGGAAAGAACTGGTGGCCGCCCGCAAAGAAGGCTCCGATACCGTACATGGTTTTGAATTTCCCGAGAGTATCATCGAGTCATCGCAGCTTCCGCAGCCGATTTTCACGCCCTCAACCAAAGACGATACCGGTCACGATGAGAATATCAGCTATGCGCAACTGATAGAGATTATCGGCGCGGAAACGGCTGTGCTCTGTCGCGACAAATCATTGGCCATCTACACCAAGGCTGCCGACTATGCCCGGACCAAAGGTATTATTATCGCCGACACCAAGTTTGAGTTCGGCTTCCGTGATGGCCTTTTTATTCTGATCGACGAGGTGCTCTCGCCGGATTCGAGCCGCTTTTGGCCGGTCGATGAGTATGAACCGGGCCGTGGACAGCCGTCGTTCGACAAGCAACCGATCCGTGACTATTTGGCGGGGCTGGATTGGAACAAGAAACCGCCCGCGCCGACCCTTCCCGACGAAGTAGTTGCGGCCTCCGCGGCGCGCTATCGTGAAGCTCAAAAGCTTTTGACAGGAGAGTAAACATGGCTGAAAAAATAAAAATAAATCGGGCAATCATCTCCGTTTCAGACAAAACCGGTGTGGAACAACTGGCTCTTCACCTGCAGGAAATGGGCGTGGAGATAATCTCCACCGGCGGCACCCTGAAAGCTCTAAAAGATGCCAACGTGCACGCGGTGTCGGTGTCCACCTTCACCGGTTCGCCGGAGATTCTGGGCGGTCGGGTCAAGACCCTGCATCCCAAAGTCCATGCGGGAGTCCTGTTCCGGCGTGACAATCCGGACGATGTCGAACAGATGAGCCAGTCCGATTACCGCTCCATCGATCTTGTCGTTGTCAACCTGTACCCGTTCCAGCAGACGCTGGCCCGCCCCGACGCTAATGACACCGAGATTGTCGAGAATATTGACATCGGCGGCCCCACGCTGATTCGGGCAGCGGCGAAGAATTTCAGCAGCGCCACGGTTGTGGTCGATCCCGGAGACTACGCCCGTCTGATCGATGAAATGAAATCAGGCGATGGCACGACCACGCTCGAATTCCGTCATCAGTGCGCCGCGAAAGCATTCGCGCTCACCTCGGCTTATGATACCGCTATCGCGGGGTATTTCGCGCATGGCAAAGAGAAATCGGAGGGAGACTCCGCCGACCGGGTGACGCTGGAGTTGAACCGGCATTGTTCATTGCGCTACGGTGAAAATCCGCACCAGCAGGCTTCACTCTATGCGTTAAACGGTTTTCAAGCTCCCTCGCTGATAAAGGCCGAAGTGCTCGGCGGCAAGGAACTGTCCTACAACAACTACAGCGATCTCGATGCCGGTATGAATATGCTGTTGGATTTCGATGAGCCGTTTGCTTGTGTACTCAAGCACGCCAACCCCTGCGGCGCCGCCACTGCGGATAACATCGCCGAGGCTTACCGGCTGGCGTATGAATCCGATCCGCTGTCGGCATTCGGATGCATCATCGGTCTGAACAAGCCGGTCGACATGGAATGTGCCAAGCTGCTGCATGAGACGCCGTTTGTCGAATGTATTCTGGCCCCGTCGTATGATCCGGAAGCGTTGAAAATGCTCAAGAAAAAGAAGAGCCGCCGCCTGTTGGCGCTGCCCGGCATTGAATCAGGGCGGCTGAAAGACCAGGTCGTGTACAAGTACATTCAGGGTGCCTTCCTGATGCAGTCAGCTGATGACCTTCAGACGGCCGAGGATGCCTTAACGGTTGCCACCAAGCGGACTCCGACTCCCCAGGAAATCAAGTCGCTTCTTTTTGCCTGGAAAGTGGTCAAGCACACCAAGTCCAACGCCATCGTGCTGGCCAAAGGCAACGCCACGGTGGGTATCGGAATGGGGCAGACCTCCCGCGTTGACTCCAGTTTCCTGGCCGTTAAGCGGGCCGGCGACCGTGCCAAAGGTGCCGTGATGGCCTCGGATGCCTTCTTCCCGATGCCGGATGGCGTTGAAGTTGCCACCGATGCCGGCGTGACGGCAATCATCCAGCCGGGAGGCTCCAAGGGCGACCCACAGGTGATCGAAGCGGCCGACAAGGCCGGTGTGGCTATGGTCTTCACCGGAGTACGGCATTTCAAACACTGAAAACACCAGAGTTGCTGCCTTCAGGCAAGAGACAACAAATCGTCGGCGGGATGCCACCGTCGGCGATTCTCTATTTAGACGCAAAGTCGGGGTCAGAATCGAGGAGATGCACCTGTCTTGAAAGCACTGGAATGGCTATTTTTCAGTAATTTCGCACAAACATCTTGTTTGTTTGCTTATTGTCCTTTATCTTCTACTTATAACAGTTGATGCACCTTGGTTTGGCGCTCAGGAGAAGAGATGCGAAATAGAATCTTAGAGATTGTGGTCCTGCTAATTGACTACTTCCGTGAACATCAGGATCATTTTATGAATGTGGAAGACCTTTCCACGACTCTCAAAGCTCGCGGATACACCGATTCGGAGATATCGTCCGCCTATTCGTGGTTGTTGGAACGCTACGATGACGCCCCGGAACGTTACTTCTCCGATATTCCGGAATTCCCGACTTTCAACCGGGTTTTGAGTGAGTCTGAGCGCTATGTTGTGTCTCCTGAGGCACACGGGTTTCTGCTGAAACTTCTCAATCTTGCGGTCATAGACAACGAGCAGTTCGAGACCATTCTCGAGCGGGCCGGGGTGGTCGCCAGTCTGCCGCTTACCCTGGACCAGGCCAAAATGATTGTATCATCGGTGATTTTCAGAGACCTGGAAGGAATTGATCGCATTTCGATGTTCGATGCAGAAAGCGATTTTCTGAGCATTATCAATTAGTCACTGATGGCTCTAAAAGGCAAAAAAGTTCTGATCGGCCTCACTGGAGGAGTCGCTTGTTATAAGATTCCATACCTGGTGAGGTTTCTTGTTAAAGAAGGTGCCTCGGTGCGCGTCATTATGACGGAGGCCGCCACCAAATTCATCACTCCACTTACTCTTGAAACTGTTTCCGAGAACCCGGTAGCGACGGAGCTTTTTCCAGAAGAGCGATTTGTCGGCACCCGGCATATCGATATGGCCGAGTGGCCCGACCTGTTTGTTATCGCTCCGGCTACTGCCAATTTCCTGGGCAAGGTGGCCTCGGGTATTTCCGATGACTTGCTCACCACCATCGTTTGCGCCACCGCCCAACCGGTTATGATTGCGCCCGCGATGAATCCCCGGATGTGGCTCAACCCCATCACGCAGAAGAACTACCGATTCCTCAAAGACACCGGTTACCTGTTTATCGATCCGGCCGAGGGAGAGATGGCCTGCCATCACTGGGGTGTGGGACGGGTGGCCGAACCTGAAGATATCCTTGAGCGTATCAAGGCGTTCTTTGCCACAAAAAAGCCCACCCGCAAACTCGCTAAAAAAAAAATCCTCGTAACCGCCGGTCCGACGCGTGAAGCCCTGGACCCGGTGCGTTTTATCACCAATCGCTCTTCAGGAAAAATGGGCTACGCCCTGGCCGAGGCCGCCTCAGCGATGGGCGCGGAGACGACGCTGATTTCCGGTCCGGTCGACCGGCCTGTTCCGAAAAATGTCCGCCTCATTTCAGTTGAATCCACCGATGACCTCCATCGTGCCGTCAAGCAAGAGTTTAAGAAAACGGACTGTTTGATTATGGCTGCAGCGCCATCGGACTTCGCGCCCGAAACAGTTGCCACCAGCAAGATTAAGAAAGATGGCCAGAGCCTTCAACTGAAGATGAAACCGACGGTGGATATTCTGTCCTCAGTGGGGAAGACGAAATCGCCGCAACAGGTAATTGTCGGATTTGCTCTTGAGACCGAAGATGCGGTCAATAATGCCCGCAGGAAACTGAAGGCGAAGCATCTGGACATGATTGTGCTCAACCAACCGGGCGAGGGGACAGGTTTCGACACCGATACCAACATCGTCACGATTCTCATGCCGGGGAAGAAATCTGTGACCTGGCCGATGATGACAAAACGAGAATTATCGGCCAAACTGCTTGATAAACTCGCCTCCATGCTGTAACTTCGGTTATTCGGAAACAAATGGGCAAACAGACCCATAAAAAGTAAACCCCCAAGAAAAGGGCAACTTGACTCGGGGGTCTAGAATTAAATCGTTTCTCCAGGAAATCCTCGCTAAAAGATAATTGGAGCGACGATTGGTGACCACAATATCCGACTAGTTTTCTCCGTTGTCAACCCTGCGTCACCATTTTCTTCCGCGAGTCTGCTTGAAAGTTTTGGTGCACTTATATGCACGTAAAATTGATGGTCTC
>JAUXCD010000216.1 GCA_030619085.1 Candidatus Zixiibacteriota bacterium | reverse complement strand
CTTGACGCTCTTTTTGGGTGGAACTGGCGGTAGTGAGGATAATCCCGGTTATTACGGTACTGACGAACTTCAGGTGATTAATGTCGGCATGACGGCCGCCCGTGAGATCGAAATCACCGACAGGTTCTCTCTGCCGACGAGCGTGTCGTTGACAGTGAATCCCAGGGCTGAAATATCATATCTGGTGGTTAGTATCAGTCTGTAGACTATACTGGGGGCCGATGTCGGTACCGTGATTCTTTCGATGTGGCCTCGTCTTTTCAGGCGAGGCCGCTTTATGTTTCCGTTCAAGAGTGTTCTGCCGCGTGAGCGGGAAGACCTCCACATCTCACTGCGTTCACTCAAGCGCGTTAATTAACGTTTAGCCGGCAACGGATCATGTTTGTTGAACCCGACGGCTCCGGTTCCCCGTTGCCGCATAACGCTGCCAAGGCAGTGAGTGATCAATCCCATTATCCCTGTTAGCACCACGGACCAGGGAATCCCGGCGTGCCATCTTGACAATCACGACAAAATATGGTAGGTTTCTGCCAACGTAGGATAACTACTCTTATATTCATAACAAGGAGAAGTGTCATGAGAAGTACGTGGAAAGCGTTTTTCGTCCTGCTTCTCGCCTGTGCCTGTGTCATATGTCTGGCTGTGGGCTGCGGCGATGACGGCGGGACCACCGAACCCGAGGTTGACACCGACGGCGACGGCGTTGTGGACAGCGAGGACAACTGTCCCAACATAGCTAATGCCAACCAGCTCAATACTGACGGCGATTCGGAGGGAAACGCCTGTGATACCGATGACGATAACGACGGTGTTCTCGATGCAGCGGACAACTGCCCGCTGGTGACCAACCCCGGACAGGAGGATGCCAATAGTAACGGGGTAGGAGATGCCTGCGAAGGCGATATGGACGGTGACGGTGTGCCTGATGCCACCGATAACTGCCCGCTGGTATACAACCCGGACCAGGCGGATGCCGACGGTGATGGCACCGGCGATGCCTGCGAAGGTCTGCTG
The DNA here is from genome assembly GCA_030619085.1 of Candidatus Zixiibacteriota bacterium. Taxonomy (GTDB): domain Bacteria; phylum Zixibacteria; class MSB-5A5; order GN15; family FEB-12; genus JAUXCD01. Next base: position 3,429 of record JAUXCD010000216.1, on the reverse strand, counting down.
ACCCCGTGCGATTCCGCCGCGTTGATCGTTGCTACGGCCAATGACTCGCTCGGACGGCAGATGTACGAGTTAATTGAAGTGACTCTTGACGATCCCGATAGCACTTTTCGTCCGCGCGACATAGATTTCACCGGCTTGAACGGTATGTATCAGGAAGCGACCCTTCTGTGCGCGACCAATATCGATGCCAGTTTCGGCCTGGCTTTTACGGGTCTGATGGTATTCCTGCAAGATGAGACACTGAATGATTTCATCGACCGCATGAAATATGTATTCGACACCCTGAATTTCTATCCTCCCTCACCAGCAGCAAAACTTCCCGGTGTGGTCACCGGAGGCTCCATGACTATGGATGGCCTGCCCCTGGCCACTGACAACATCTTTAGAGTCCTGCCGGCATTCTACGAACTCGACCGGGCCGTGATGCGGGTTGCGGCAGGTGATCCGATGATCAGTGAGTTCCAGACAATCATCGAAAGCAGCCTGCTGCCAAAAGTGGTCCAAGCCCGCACCTATATGGACAAGGTTCTGACCTATCCCGAATACACCTTTACCATCACACCAATGATGCAGGGTAACATCGGGGCGGACGATGTCATCCTCGACCGGTCCGATTTCCAGGTGATCCAGGCCAGTCTATATGGGGCCGAGGCCGGCCTTCGCATCTTCCTCGCCCGTGACCTGGACCTGACCGAATATTCCGACGCGGGCATTACCACCGCCCTGGATCAGTCATCGTCGTTCTTGAGCCTGAAAGCGGGCGGCGTTGGGCTAAACCACATGCAAACGGCCAAGGATCGCATTCTCACGGCTGCTGATCATATCGATGTGGCTCTGGACAATCTCATCGCCGAGATCGGGACAGATCAGTTCAACGATTTGATTCAGGTCTATCCTGAAGACATGCAAGATTTGCTCGACTTGAAAGACTCGCTGGCACATTACAAGAGCTATTTTGACGGTCCCAAAGAGTGGAGCATCGTTTACAATGAAGACTGGTATGATTTCTGGGATGGCGAAAACTGGGTATATGTGTACACCGCCGATACATTCAAGACTAGTGTAGACATCAGCCAGTTCTTCGACAATCCAATGAGCAATCCAAAACTGTTCCTGCCCACTTACGATGTTACCATAGAGGCAATTTCCGGGGCATACATCGGTTTTGCCGATGCCCATTTCAGCCGGTCAAAGTACTGGACCGCGATGGAGATTATCTACGGACTAACCTCTCCGTATGATACCGCCGACTGGAGCGGTGATACGATGTCATTCCTCAATCATCTGCCGGAGACAAACACAAGCGAGTTCTACCACCTGCTGTATCAGGAATCATGGAACTGGGGCTCCTGGACCGATGTTGGTCGTCAGCAATTCGTATTCGGCTGGGATGACGAGTATTTCAGCGGAGGCGACCAGCGCTATGTCTGGAATTACTATTCGGACAATATGTACGAGTACCGTTACCTGTACCAGGATCCGGATCGCATAATCCTGTGCTACGAATGGGAAGCCTCGACCTGGGCACAGTGGGAATTCCCTGATCCGACCTTCAACGACCTGATGCCAAACATGACGAATGCTGAGCTGAAGGATCTGATTATTGAAAACAGTCCCGACTTCTGGCAGCAGTCTGACTGCGATACTGTATCCTTTGATTGATTCTGACGCGCAAGCACTCCTTGCGCCGGTGATAATGATATGTACGTAAGGTACGTAAAACGTGTGAACAACCGGCGGCCGACTTCAAAGAGTCGGTTGCCGGCCGCGATTGTCGTTCTTATGACGGCGGTGTTTGTGCTGGGTGGTATTCGAGCCGCGTGGTCGGATGGCTTCTCCAGTCTCGGCCATCAAGCCAATATGGTATTTACCGACGGTGACCGGAGTCATTGGCACCTGAACGGATCGTTTGTCGAAAGCCAGTACTCCGTCAGCCGGGCCGGTATTGACTGGACGACCAACCTCCGCCGATTCGAACCATCGGGTGATATCCGCTGGGGCTATTTCGGCAAAGAGCAGCCGGTGCCGGACAATTTCGTCTCGAATAGCGGCCGTCTTTCCGGACGCGCCTTTTTCTTTGAACCTTACACCCGCGCCTCGCTGGCCATGACCTTTCCGTCGCAGAGCATTAAGACCGAAGGTGAGATTCGCTTTCGCGAGGACGACAACAACGAATCATTCATCGCATTCGGTGTTCACTCCAATCCCTATCTGGGGATGGACATTCGATACGGCAGATTCTATCCCTTTCCATCATACACTGAACTCTATTTCACGCCGTTTGATGATGGTAGCATTATCAGCGCCGAAGGCGGCAAGCTTTGGTGGGACAATCCGGCCTCAATAACCGATTTCTCCCTCAAGGCATCCTACCCGAAACGGGCAGAGTTTGTCTTTCGCATTCGCGATGTGAACCTTCGCACGACCAAACCTCAGTACGGTGATATCCCCATGGGCAGTTACACCGGCGAGATGTACGGCGGGTGGAGAATTAGAGAAGGTATTGTCACAGTCGGTCCGTATTCGGGCTGGACCCACAAGCTACATTACCGCCAACTGGATCTGAACTGCGACTCATTGACAGCACACGATGGCGGCCTCAAGTTTGCCCATTTTGGCTTGGTCGAAGCTGATGGTCACATGTGGACCTACTCGGCGGTCTCCGATCGCTACGAATTGGATATGAACATCGGCCGAGCCGAGGGACGTGTGCAGGGAGTGATTCAGGCCTGGCCGTTTCTTCAAGGTTTGTACCGATTCTTAGGGGAGCGTCGCCATTTCATTGTTGAGGGCAAACTCCACTGGTTCCATGCCTCGGCCAGTTCACCGGTGTGGGAACGCCGTAACTGGGGTATCCGCGCTTGCCTGAGTTACCTGCAGGTAAAGCCGGATTTCTCGTATGCTTCCTGGCGGCCGTATTTTATCGGAATGGGCATGGACGATTTGCGGTCCGGCCAATTGGAACTTATCCGGGCCGATCTGTTGCGGGTACAGATTCGCCCCTATTACAAATGGTCACAGTTTCGCATCGATGCGCAGATCGCGCAGTGGATCCCCATTTACTCCAAAGAGAGACCGGACCCGGAGCCTTCGGCACCGCCGTCCGGTGATAGTGCCGGCGACGGCAGCAATGTATTCGGCGGCTTCACCGCCTCGGTGGTGCTAACGGCAGAGTTTTAGCTCACGAAACACATTGACCCATAAGATCCTCCCCTAAATTCCCATCCCTTCGCCCTCAAAGACCTTTCGATCATTTTTTTATAAATTTCATGCAAGAAACCTCCCGGTCGTACATCTAACCTATTGAATGGCTCATGTAGCGAGTCAATGACCTTGCCCCAAGTCCCTCGGCCTCCCTCCCCGTCTAAACAGGGTAAATGCTTTGGATGCTCAAAGACCTTGCCATCCCAACTTTGCTGGACAAAAACG
>JAUXCD010000013.1 GCA_030619085.1 Candidatus Zixiibacteriota bacterium | reverse complement strand
TGGCAGGCCTCGCATCTCGAGATCGACCTGATCGTGCGCAAAGACGACCTGATTGTGTTTGTGGAGGTTAAATCGTCCTCGGGAATGAAGTTCGGCCACCCGGTGGAAAAGGTTGACCGTCGCAAAATTATTAACCTGACCAAAGCGGCCAGGCAGTTTGTAATCGAGCGGGATATTTCCGGTTGTGATTTACGGTTTGATGTTGTGACGTTTGTAAACGGGGAGTTGGAGCACTTCCCCGGCGCGTTCGAGGCTACGGACTGATCGCGGAGTCGGCCGCGGCCGAATCACGCTTGGCCGTCTCGCGCACCATGCGCAGCGAATCTTCAATCAGAAACAAAGATTCGACATACACCCGCACCTTGTGAGCAAATTTATAATAATCCTCGGGCTGGTTTTCATATATGTCGAAGTACTTCTCGAGCGTTTCCAGTGAAAGTGACCGAGCGGCCAAAAGCGAGTCGCGCCAGGCGATAAACTGCTCCGGCTGCTGGCGATATTGGGCCGAGGCCATCCACACCTGGGCCGTGAGGAGGGCATACTCGTCGGTGGCGCGATCCATCTCTTTCGTGGAAACAGTGTCATAAGTGTACCACGCTAAAGCGATTAGCCCCAAAACCACGAATGGCACCAGTCTTCTTACCCAGACCAACTTCTACCAACTTTCGGTTGCCTGTTAACGTAGAATTCAATAAACTATAGGCCGCCTCTGCTAAGGTCAAGATATTAAATGGAATTAACTTACCCTATAAAACGGCGTAAGAGCCGCGTGGTCAAAATAGGTGATGTCATCATCGGAGGCGGCTTCCCGATTGCCGTGCAGTCGATGACGACATCCGACACGCGCGACGTGGATGCGACAGTCAACCAGATCAAGGCGCTGTTTGAGTCCGGCTGTGACATTGTCCGCCTTTCGGTTCTCAACCATCAGGCGGCCAACCAGCTCAAGAAAATCCGTGAACAGATATCCCAGCCGTTGGTGGCGGATATTCACTTCCAATACAAACTGGCCCTGAAAGCAATCAAGGCCGGGTTTGACAAGATTCGTATTAATCCGGGCAATATCGGGGCGGAGTGGAAGGTGCGCGAGGTTACCAAAGCGGCCAAAGATGCGGGCGTACCGATTCGCATCGGCGTGAACTCCGGCTCACTGCCCAAGGATGTTCTTGAGAAATACGGCCACGACGATCCAAGAGCGTTTGTCGAGGCGGCTCTTCGCGAGGTGGCTATCCTGGAGGACCTGGATTTTGGGGACGTTGTTATCTCCGTGAAGTCCACCAACACCAAGACCGCTTTCTGGGCTTACCACATGCTGGCCGAGAAGTGTGATTACCCGCTCCATATCGGCATCACTGAGGCTGGCACGCTGGACACGGGCACGGTCAAATCAGCAGTGGGTATCGGCGCTATATTGATGACCGGTGTCGGCGACACCATCCGTGTCTCGCTTTCGGCCGACCCCATTCATGAGGCGCGCGTGGCCCGGCAGATACTCACGTCGTGCCAGTTGCGCAACGACGGGGTGGAGGTCATTGCCTGCCCGACCTGCGGGCGATGTCAGATTGATATGATTCCGCTGGCTGAATCGATAGAAGCCAAGACGCGCAATATCAAATCACCATTGAAAGTGGCCGTGATGGGGTGTGCGGTAAACGGACCGGGAGAGGCGGCGGCGGCCGATGTTGGTATCGCCGGCGGTGCCGGAAAGGGTATTCTCATCAAGAAGGGTAAAATTGTCAAACGTGTCACCGAGGCGGAACTGGAGAACACCCTGCTTGATGAAATCGAGTCAATGACCGGCGAGAAGGCAGACCGGTAGCGCTCGATAAACTGTTTTGGTCATTTCTTCGCCCTGACGGGCTTTCAACCGACAGCTATTCCACTATCAGGACTTTGTCCATGCTGCTTTTGAGCGCCTCAAAAGCATTTTTGGATGTAGTCTCCTTGATGCCGACACAGCCTTGTGAGCCCGGCACGTTGCCGTCGGGGTGAATCCCTATCTGCATGTGAGTGGCAGTCGCCCGACTAACCAGGGGACACCACCAGGCGAAACCGTCGGCGTCGGTGTAACCACCGTTGTTCTCGGCCGGGTTGACCTCTTTGGCCTCACCAATTCGGTACTGACCGGACGGAATGCGGCCGTAGCCATGCGGACCGCTGACAGCGCGCCAACTGCGGCCGTCAGGACTCACCAGCATATCCTGTCTCGAATATCTCCAGGCCATCGATATACTCCTTGGCTTATATGTGTGAACTCATCAATTTTCGAAATTTACGGTTCCTGCGATCATTTTAGACGGATCACATTTCGATTTACAGCAAAGAACGGATCGTATGCGCAGACACTGTCCGTGCATAATTTCTTCTTCACCTGTCGAAAAATGAGCCTGTGCGCCGATTGATATCTAAGTAAAGCTACACAGCGATATCTTTGTTGTCAACGTTATTTGTGGTCAAGCCCATTACCGCTCGTCGTTGGGCTTGGTCGGCGGCACCATGACTGATTTCTCCCGCTCCACCGTCACCAGACCCGGCTTGGCTTTGCGCGGCTTGCGCACGTACCGACGCTGCGTATAGATGATGGGAACCAGTGAATTCTTTTTGGCCTTGCTGAAAAAGGCGGCGATACCGGCCGTCTCTTCGATCTCTCGCTTAGATGGTTCAAATGACTTATCGGGAAACTTCAGCACCACGTGTGAACCGGGGCACTGCTGCGCGTGAAACCACAACTCGTACGGGCGGGCAAATTCAAAAGTGGTGCGGTCGTTATCGCTGCCATCGCGACCGACAAATACCAGTACGCCCGTGGACAGCCGAAATTCCCGGTAAGGCAGCCGCACCGACACCGTCTGTTTAGAGGCTCCCCCTCCCGGCGCCATCGATTGTAGTTCCTGCTCGTACTTCGCCTGCGCCAGCTCAAAATTCTCGGCCAGCTCCTGCTGTATTCTCTCCCACAAGGCCAGCTCGGAGTGTGATACCTCCCGCCGCCGCTTCAGAAGCTCCAGGCCTTCGCGGCCCTTGCGATGTTTCTTGAAATATGCCTCGGCGTTATCCGTCGGTGACAGCGCCGGTTCAAGCTTGACGGTTATCGGCTGGTGCGGCTCGATATAGATGTCATCGAGCGTAATCTCGGTCATCCCCTTCTTGAGCTTCCCCAGGCTGATCTGCAAGAGTTCACCAATCTTTTTGTACTGCCGGTAGTCTGCAGCGTCTTTCAGGTCATTTTCCACATTGCCTAACCGCCGGGTAAGCTTTTTCACCATGCGTTTGACCGCGTCGGTGACGCTTTTCTCAACGTCATGCTGTTCGCCGCTGGTCTGGCGGCTGTCTATCATCGCCATCACCGCCAGCGACAGAGACTTGAATTTTTCGGGAGAAGTATCTACGGTTGTCAGCTTGAACGGATAGACTTCCACCCCGCCGGCTATGCGGTACAGATAGCCAACCTCCTGGGTCATAAAAAGGCTGCCTATATCCTGCACAGCCCTGACCAGTTGCGCCTCAGCGTCATCGTCCAACTCGTCAGAGGAGGCAACATCCAATCCGGCTCGCCGAACCGCTTCACGCGCGAGCGTTTTGTTAAACCCCAGTACAGTCTTTTCAATCAGCAATGCCGGTGATGCGTCGGGCATTGTTTTCAAACGTGTTCGTAGCGAATCGGCCGTGAGGTCAAACGGATCGAGTTTGCCCGCAACCGGCGATACCTCGTAAAGTTCGCCAGCCTGGAAATCGCGCTTGCGAAGGGTAGCCCGGCGGCCGCCGGTGTCATCGAGCAACCAGATATTGCCGTTGGGACCAATTGCCTCAAACAGAAGATTCCAGGTAGTGTCGCCGGACTTCAGTTCAATCCTGAAAATCCGGTCAAAGCCGAGTTGTTCGACAGCCTGGACAACGGCCCCCTCGATTTTGAAAATGGGCCAGGGTTTTTCTCTCGTGCTGAGCTTAACTTTAGAGGCCGGTGCCAGAAAGCTTCCGAATCCGGCCGGATGAAAAACCAGCGCCAGGGCGACGGTGGTCTTGTCCTTCTTGATGAAGATAAAGGCCGCGCGCTCTTTGCGGTAAAACTCGGTGGAAACAATCCGGCCGCCGATCAGTTCACGCTTGAGTTGCGAGACTAAGGCGGTGATGTGAAAGGCTGTTTGCATGCGCCAATATAAACAACCGCAAACCTTTGTTCAACAACCAGGAAGATTATCGACGGAAAAACCACGAAACAAAAAGGGGGCCCCGGGCGTTATAATAGCAGACCTCCTTGAAGAGCTGCCAGGATGGTGGCCCAATCTGCATATACTTAAAGAGCGGCGGAAGATGGATTTCCCGCCGCTCTTGTCTTTTATTGGTCAGTTCCCGTCAATCAGAGAACCGAATCCCCGGTCTGAGATATCAGGCTTTGGGCCCGATCATGTTCTCAGGACAGACAAACTTGTCAAACTCTTCTTCAGTCAGCAACTCCAGCGCCACGGCTGCCTGCTTGAGAGTGGTGTTCTCCGCGTGAGCCTTCTTGGCGATTTTGGCCGCATTGTCGTAGCCGACATGCGGGTTCAGCGCTGTCACCAGCATCAAAGATTCTTCGAGGTTCTTCTTGATGTTGACAAGGTTCGGTTCGATGCCTTCTACGCACTTTTCGGTGAACATCTCGCACGAATCAGACAGCAGCCGGATCGACTGCAGTAGATTGAAGATCATCACCGGCTTGAAGACATTGAGCTCGAAATTGCCAGAAGAACCGCCGATATTGACCGCGACATCGTTACCCATAACCTGGGCGCAGACCATGGTGAGGGCCTCCGGCTGGGTGGGGTTGACCTTGCCGGGCATGATCGATGAACCCGGCTCGTTGGCCGGAAGGCCGATTTCGCCGATACCGCAGCGGGGGCCGCTGCCCAGCCAGCGAATGTCGTTGGCAATCTTCATCAGCGAGCAGGCGAGCGTTTTCATGATTCCGGAGGCCTCGACGATGGCATCGTGCGTGGCCAGCGCCTCATACTTGTTGGGTGCCGTGACAAACGATTTCCCGGTGATTTTTGCAATCTGGGCCGCCGACTTGAGGGCAAATTCGGGGTGTGTGTTCAGACCGGTGCCCACCGCCGTGCCACCGAGGGCCAGGGGGTAGAGGCGCGTTAGCGCGCAGTCGATTCTCTCCAGCCCCAGCGTCAGGGCGGCCGCATATCCCGAGAACTCCTGCCCCAGCGTCAGGGGGGTGGCGTCCATCAGGTGGGTGCGCCCGATTTTGATAATGTCCTTGAATTCGTCCGACTTTTTCTGGAGGGCGTCTCTCAGCGTGGTCACCATCGGAATCAATCGGCGGTGGATTTCCTCGACGGCGGCGATATGCATCGCGGTCGGAAAAGTATCATTTGAGGACTGCGCCTTGTTGACGTCGTCATTAGGGTGGATCGGTTTTTTGCTGCCCATTTCTCCGCCGGCCATCTCGATAGCCCGGTTGGAGATAACTTCGTTGGTGTTCATGTTGGTCTGGGTGCCACTACCGGTCTGCCACACCACCAGCGGGAAATGATCGTCGAGCTTACCTTCGATAACCTCATCGGCAGCCTTGACAATCAACTCACTCTTTTCCTTCGGCAACAGGCCCAGTTCCATATTGACCAGGGCTGCGGCTTTCTTGAGAATGCCCATCGCCCTGATTAACTCGCGCGGCATCCTCTCACCGCCGATTCGGAAATTGATCAATGAGCGAGCTGTTTGACAACCGTAGTAACGGTCGGCCGGGACTTTAAGCTCTCCCATTGTGTCAGTTTCAATCCGATATTCCATGGGTATCCTCCCGGATAACGTGGTTATTTGATTCGCATTTTGCCTCCCAATATAAGCATTGCCCGGCCAAGCGCAATGCGATAATGATAGAGCCGAAAAATAGTCAATGTTGGGTTTCCGAAGCCCCTTCCGATTCCCCGGCCAAAAGAAAAAGCCGAAACCTCGGTAGGTTTCGGCTTTCCTCATGTTAACTGCGGATTAGTCTGTAATCAGGACTAGTACCGACCGCGTCCGCCACCGCCACGGGGGGCGTCGTCGCGCGGGCGGGCCTGGTTGACTTTCAACTCACGACCTTTTAAGTCCATGCCGTTGACGTCATTGATAGCAGTCTGGGCCTGAGCGTCATCGGACATTTCGACAAAAGCAAAACCACGAGATTTTCCCGTCTCTCTGTCCATGATGATCTTGGTTGATGTCACTTCGCCGTGGCTTTCGAAAACCTGCCGAAGGTCGTCTTCTGAAACGTCGAACGATAAATTACCAACGTAGATATTCATTTGTAGCTCCAATAAAATTTGTTTTATGTCAAATTCTTACATCTGCTCCGTGAAATCAAAACGTCATATAAAGGGTCCTCCTAACATATTCACTTCTATACTCTGCTACCAATGCTCGGGCGCGCGGAGGGACTTTGTTGATTTTCGGAAACGTACATAACCAAAGAAACCCCAAAAATACGCCTATTTATCTCCATCTGCTTCGTCAGCAGCAATCTGTGCCAGAATTTTGGATACCGGGACGGAGCCTTCCTTCAGATCTTTCATCTGCGGGAAGAACAACACGTCGCGGATGGAATGCTGGTTGGTCAGCAGCATTACCAGGCGGTCAATACCGAACCCCAGGCCGCCGGTCGGGGGCATGCCGTAGGCCAGCGCCGTGATAAAATCATCGTCCAGCGGCTGCGCCTCTTCGTCGCCCGCCTCCAGTGCCTTGCCCTGTTGCAGGAAACGCTCGAGTTGGTCCATCGGGTCGTTGAGCTCGCTGAAGGCGTTGCCCATCTCCTGACCGGCGATGAAAAGCTCAAACCGCTCGGTGAGATTGTCTTTGTCCCGATGCTTCTTGGCCAGGGGGGAGATTTCAACCGGGAAATCAGCGATAAACGTCGGCTGTATCAAAGTCGGTTCAACCGTTGCCTCCCAGATTGTTTCCACCACTTTACCCCAGTTGATCATTCTGTCCTGGTCCAGATCGAGCTTGAGGCCGTCGGCTGCTTCCAGTGCCTGCTTGAAGGACATGCCGGTGAAATCGACGCCGGTTTTTTCCTGGACCGACTCCAACATAGTTATCCATCGGAAAGGCGGTTCGAAATCTATTTCGTGATCCCCGTATGGAATTTTATAAGTGCCGTGAATATGGTGCACCACCTCTCGCAGCAGTTTCTCGAACAACGACGCGATATCGCGATAGTCGGCGAACGCCCAGTAAAGCTCAATCATCGTGAACTCCGGATTGTGCAGGCGGTCCATTCCTTCGTTGCGGAAATCCTTGCACAACTCCCAGACTTTATCGTAGCCGCCGACAATCAGTCGCTTGAGATAAAGCTCGTCGGCGATGCGAAGGTACATGGAAATATCAAGCGTATTGTGGTGCGTCTTAAACGGTCGGGCCGCCGCGCCGCCATAGAGCGACTGGAGGATAGGCGTTTCCACCTCCAGGAATTCTTCCTTGTTCAGGAAATCGCGAATCGCCTGGATAATCCGGGTGCGTTTGACAAACGTCTCACGAATCTCGGGGTTGACGATCAAATCGGCGTAGCGCCTGCGGTAACGCATCTCGATATCGGTCAGGCCGGCGTGCTTGTCGGGCAGGGGATGAAGAGCCTTGGTCAGCAGTGTAAGCGATGTCACCTTCAGGGTGCGCTCACCCATTCTGGTCACGAATAAGGTCCCCTCGCACCCGACAATATCGCCGAGATCGACGCCGTTAAACAGGTCAAACGCCTCCTGGCCGACCAGGTCGAGTTTCAGATATATCTGGATTCGCTCCAGGTTGTCACGGACGTCGGCAAAAAACGATTTGCCCATCTTCCGCTTCAACATCACCCGCCCGGCCAGACGGACGACCGTCTCGCTTTCGGCTATGGCGTCGAAGTCCCGGAGAAGTTCATCTATGTGGTGGGTGCGAACGAAGCGGTAGGGATAAGGATTTATTCCGCTCTTTTGCAACTCACGTACCTTGTTTCGTCGAATCCTGACCAGTTCGGTCAAGGGGATCTGTACAGGAGTGTTGTCGGTCCCGCCGGCGGGCGGAATGTTGTTTTTCTTTTTCTGGTTGTTCAAAATCGTGTCCTGTCATTGGTCGGCAGAGCGTAAACGACACCCTGCCATACGGCAATACTACGGCAATAAATAAGTTCCTACTGCTGGAATGAAAGTCTCTTCTTAAATGCTCTTTTCACCGGAGTCGGAACCAAGCCGCTGATATCGCCGTCATTCCGGGCAACATCCTTCACCAGCGAAGATGACAGGTACACCCATGACAGAGAAGGCATCAAAAAGACCGTTTCCACATCACGGGCCAGTTTTCGGTTCATTAGAGCCATTTGAAACTCGTACTCAAAATCCGAAACTGCTCGCAAACCCCTTATAATGGCATCGGCTTTCAACTGGACAGCCAGATCGGCCAGCATGCCGTCAAAACCTATTACTCTAACTCTTCCATTGCCCCTGATGGTTTTGACCGAAGCCTCCATTAATTTGAGGCGTTCCTCGAATTCAAAAAACGGGTTCTTTCCCGCGTTCTTGGAAATCGCCACGATCACTTCGTCAAATAGGTGGGAAGCACGATCAATCAAAGATAAATGACCGTTGGTAACGGGGTCAAAAGTACCCGGGTAGATGGCTTTCTTTTTTCTTACGGCTGCAGTCACTTTTATCCGTTGTGTCTTGAGCGAAGCAGAGATCGCTCGGTTTAAGGATAATCCCTCGCCTTCAGTTTGGCAAGATTAATCGATAGTCAGCCCCAGCGATATCAGATAATTATCAATTGGTATCTCAGTTAGGTTCGATGGGTCGGCGAAGAAACCGGTATTGATCTGAGGCGTACCGACACCGCCGGGAAAATGCCGCGCCAGTGCTTCGGTAACTTGCTCGGTGACGCCTTCGCCGGTGACAATCAGGCTCGACAGCGGCACTGTGATACCCTCGGAAAACAGAAGAGACATCTGCAGATTGACGAGCGTTTTTAGCTCCACCGCCAATCGGGGCAGGTCGGATAACTGCCGCCCTTCCGGATTGTTAAGGCGCATATGGCTCACCGCCAGGACATGTTTCTGATAAACAAAACAGACCGAGGCCAGTTGGTCGTGGAAATCGACCAAACACACCAATTCACCGGCCTGCCGGCGGCAAAACTCGACATATCCGCAGCCCAGAGCCACGGCTCTCATCCGGTAGCTGAGGGAGGGTCGTTCGGCAAAAAGGCCACCGGTGTTCCGCTCTACGAGCTTTGAAAGCGATTCCCGCCTCATGATAAGTCCCAAAAGCCGGTCCTGCCGGCCGGTGTTGACCGTATCGAAACGAAAGCTGCGTTCGTCTTCGAGCAACGTCTGTGACATCTCGAACTTCGCCCGCTCGGGCCGGTCGGCCGCCGGTTCGTCGGGAAGAACCAACCTTTTGACAATAACCTGATCATCGGGAACGGCCAGCACCACCTCGCCGTCCTCCAGCAACTCGTGTTTTTTCGGATGCGTGCGGCTCAACCGGACCAGTGCCTTCACCTGAAGCCGGGTGCCGTCGTAGCAGACGCGCGCGGCGTACATCAAATCGCCCCGGCAGTCAACTCCTATCCTGACGCTATTGTCTTTCACCAGTTGCGAACTTTCAGGTAAGGTTTAAGGCGCTCGTACATCCGGGGACCGATACCGTTAACCGAGATAATATCAACCTCCATCTCAAAACGGCAATTCTTTCGGTACTCCACGATTCGGTCGGCCAGGACTTTGCCGATTCCCGGAAGTAACTCCAGCGAGTCAACCGGGGCGGTGTTGGGATCAAGGACGAACACGCCGTGAAGAGCTTCTTCGTGCTCACCTACATGGATCTCAAGTGGGGAGTAATCTTCGGCCGGAAGGGCATAGGATTTCACAAACAGGTAACCGCCAAGAATCAGGGCGGTAGCGCAGAGGACAGCTACAAACTTTATTTGTTTTTCAGTAAAATCGAAAAATCGGTTCATGGCCGATGCCGACTCTCTGGGTTAAGTCGATGGAATATAAACAATAGTGCCCAAAAGTCTACCGAATTCTGCAATCCCTAAGGTGGGCATCGCCGGAGATGGCAAGGCTGCTCCTAATCGGCTTGGCACTTCAAACAGAAGGCCCTGATTTCGAAGTATGAAATGTGGTCGATTAACCTGACTTGGAGGTTGTTTACTTGGCCTATTTCTGGCCGTCGATCTTCTGCTCGGCGCCGGAGACCTGGCCTGAAACCTGATTGAGAATGCGGAATGGGAACAAGTCCTGGTCGGCTTCCATCCCCCAACCGGTTACCACCATGTCCTTGCCGATAGTGATCTTCACAAAAGCATCGGTCTGAATCTTTTCAGTGGCGGAGAGCCAGTACAGATAATCGGACTCGAGCCGGATGCTGTCATCAGCGATTACCACGACATTGCCGTAAATATCGACCCGGCCTTTAGTTTCCCGGATAACACCGCTGTCACCGACAATCTGGGTGGTCGATTTACCGGTGGAGTCATAGATATCTATATTGACTCCGTACGCCATAGTGGAATCAAGGTCAACAAATTTGATAATTCTCTTAGCCAGAATCTCGGTTTTGACCTGTCCGCGGTTGTAAAGATATATTTTGGCGTCACTTAGCTCTGAATCGGGACGAGCGATCGAATCGGCGGTACTTATCTGTTGGTCGGAGGCAGTGTTCTGGCTGCAGCCGAGCATCAGGGCCAGAAGGAGTGCCAAAATTGTCTTTACTGTAATATTCATAATCCTACTTTCTTCTACTTAATTATCGGCCGGTAAGGACGGAAATATCCTCAAAAAGTCAAGCGGATTCTTCAGGTCGGGTATGCCAGCGATTATGCAGCCAAATCCACTGATCCTTGTATTCGGTGATTATTTCCTCAAGAGCCTGGTTGCATTTGAGGGTCAGCTCATAGATATCCCGCTTTTCATCGCCGGTTGGCTGGACCCGGATCTCGGGCTTGAAGACGATTTTGTAACCGTTGTCCTCTGTCCTCAGGCAGGCTACCGGGACCAGGGCCGCTTTGGTCCTGAGAGCTATCAAAGAGTGGCCGATGGGCGTGTTGGAAAGCCGGCCAAAGGCGGGGACAAACATGGTGCGAACCCTGATGGAGTCAGTGTCTATCAGTACTCCGATAATGTTGCCCTGACGGAGCCATTCGATTATGCGCCTCGGATGGTCAGTGGTGCTGATATTGGTCAGTCCCAGCGCCTGGCGGTTACCGACCAGAATCTCATCGAGCCGCTCATCGTAAACCTGGCGGCCGATGACGGCCGCTTTGTAACCCTGACTCTGGATATAGGCCGCCAACAGTTCGAAATTGCCGATATGCCCGGTGACACCGAATACCCCTCGGCCGCGTTTGTGAGCGGCGTCGAAATACTCAAGTCCCTCGACTGACACCAGCGGTTTCAACTCGCTGTGGAAATACTTCCTGAGTCGAATGACATCGGCGATATTCTTCCCGCTGTTGATGAAGAAATCCCGACCGATTGCCCGCTTCTGATGAACCGTCAGGTCATCGCCGTACGCGAGGGAGAGATGACGATGCATCTTGTGACGTTCTTTCCCCATGACGGCCCAGACGGTCAGCCCGATGGTGGCACCGACAAAACTGGCCAGGGAGCGGGGAATGTGGTTGAAGAAAAAGACCAGGCTGCGGACCAGTAAAACAACCGCGCCTCTCTTTATTCGTTTACTCAGCTTCATTGTTTTTCAGTCGGAGTCGTGCAGGCCTGCGCCCAATGCCGTGTGTTATCGATGCTTAGACAAGTTTCGATTTCAGAATATCGTGCAGGTGAAGAATGCCGATAAGCCGGCCGTTTTTGTCAACCGTCACCAGTTGTGAGATGGAATGTTTCTCCATGAGGGCGAGCGCTTCATCGAGTACAGCGTCGGCCTCGATGCTCTTGGCATTTTTGATGAGTACTTCGCCGGCCGTCAGTTTATAGAAATCATCACGTTTTTCGGCCAGCCGACGAAGGTCACCGTCGGTGAAAATCCCACCCAGTCGTCCGTCGCTGTCGGCCATAACCACGCAGCCCAGTCGCTTGCCGGTCATCTCCAGAATCATTTCTTTCATGGTGGCCTGCTGCGATACCAGCGGAAGTTCCACGCCGACGTGATGAATCTCCGAGACTTTCATCAGGAGCCGTCTGCCGAGAAAACCGCCCGGGTGCAACACGGCGAATTCCTTGGCGGAAAAACTGCGCGCCTTCAAAAGCGCCACCGCCAGGGCATCACCCATCACCAGCGCCGCTGTCGATGACGAGGTCGGCACCAGGTTATTCGGGCACGCCTCGGTGGCCACCGAGCAGTCCAGGGCAATATCGGCCCGTTGATACATCTCCGAACCGACCGTCCCGCACAATACGATTATGCTTATGCCTAACCGATGGGCGGTCGACACCAGCAAGTCTGCCTCGCCCATTTGGCCCGATTTCGAAATCAGCATCAGGATATCTTCGTTGCGAACCAGGCCCAGATCGCCGTGCATAGCCTCGGCCGGGTGAAGGAAAAATGACGATATGCCAGTGGAGTTGAAAGTGGCGGCTATCTTCTTGCCGATAAGGCCGGACTTGCCCATACCGGCGACAATAACGCGTCCCTTACAGTTCAGGATAGCTTCCACGGCGCGGTCGAAACTGTCATCAAGCCGGTCGGTCAAAGCCGCCACCGCCTCGGACTCTATCCTGAATACTTCCCGCGCATGATCTTTCGGATCGGTCATATTATGTAACTCTTGGGGTCCTTCCCCGTTGCCTCGAAATAACATTCCAGAATTTCCCGGACTGCGCCGTGCCCGCCGCTAGATGAGGTGATGTAGGCCACGCAATTGAGGTAGTCATGCGATGCGTCGGCGACGGCAATCGGCAGACCCACCTTCTCGGCCAGGGGGATGTCCAGAAGTTCATTGCCCATGAACGCCACTTCGGAGTACGCAATATTCAGTTCCTTCAGCAACGGATCAATCATCTCGACTTTGTTTTTCATCCCCTGCAGTATGTACCTAACGCCCAGGTCTTTCATCCTCGTATCAGTGGCCGCCGAGTGCCGCCCGGACACGACCGCTATCTGCAGGCCGCTGCGTATGGCCAGGACAATGAAAAAGCCGTCGGAGATATTGAACTTCTTCATCTCGAAACCATCGGGGCCAAAGTAAATCGAATCATCGGTCAGCACACCATCGACATCCAGCGCCAACAGCTTGATTGTCTTGAGACGGTCAATGAGTTGTGAGCGAGTTATCTTTGTCATTATTCCGATGCGGTCTCTTTTACTCTCATTATTGCCTGCAACAGTTCATCCATCTTTTCCAGCGGCAGCATCGCTCCGGCATCGGAGCGAGCCTCATCCGGCTTCGGATGGGTTTCCACGAACAGACCGTCGATTCCCACCGCCATAGCCGCCCTGGCGAACGGAATGATATACTGCGGCTGGCCGGTCGACACCGCGCCGCCGCCGCCCGGAAGTTGCAGCGAGTGAGTGGCATCAAACACCACCGGGAAACCGGTCTCTTTCATGATGAGCAGCGAACGGAAATCGACGATCAGGTTGCGGTAGCCAAAAGTCGTTCCGCGCTCGGTGAGCATGACTTTCTTCGAATTCGCCTTGGCGGCGATTTTTGCCATGTCCTCCGGCGCCAGAAACTGCCCCTTCTTGATATTGACCCACTTGCCGGTCTCTGCGGCCGTCACTACCAAGTCGGTCTGACGGCAGAGGAAAGCCGGTATCTGCAGGATGTCGGCCACCTGGGCGACGCTTTCAATCTCGATCGTCTCGTGCACGTCAGTAAGAATCGGCAGCTTGAATTGGTCTTTGACTTTCTGCAGAACGGCCAGGCCGTTGTCAAATCCCGGGCCGGTGTATGATTTTGCCGATAGCCGGTTGGCTTTCCGGTATGAGGACTTGAAAACATAGGGGATACCGTACCTGGAGGCCAGGTTGCTGACGGTCTCGGCCACACGCAGACAGATGTCCTCGTTTTCTATAACGCATGGCCCGGCTATCAGGAAGAACTCACCCTGGGCGATCTTATCAATTGTCTTGCCAGTCACGGGGCATAATATATAAGAACGACCGGGCTGTGTCAGTAATTTTAATTCCCGGCCCCAATCCGCGCGGCGACAGAATAATTATTGACATACAGGCTGCCGATGACTGTTATAGATACACGGCCGCGTATGACCGGCTGTAAGATTTGCCTGTGAAAAGGTACATTATCGGCTAACCCTGCGGGATTCAACTATGCCTCGTGATCAATCACAAACGCCCACGAAGGATCGCGTTATCGTTTTACTGGTGGTATATTATGCCACGGTCGCCCTGGTTTTTGCCGCCTCGTTCTTTGCCGAGGCCAGAGTCTGGGGTGTAAACTGGTGGGCCTACCTGCCGGCATGGGGGAAGTACGGTCTGCTGGCCCTGGCACTGGTGGCGCCGCCGATTATCCTTTTTCTCCTCAGAAAAATACCAACTCTTGAGAAAGATGGTGAGGAGACCGAAGGTCATTCGCGCACGTACCTGTGGGCGACTTTGGTGCTCATTATGGTATTTGCCGTATCATTCGCCCTGTTCCGTGGCACGACCCATTTTTCCGGTGATGGTTTCCAGCTTCTCTCGCGGCTGGCCGGTCAGTCTATGATGGTGAAGTCATGGGACCTTGGTGCTTCCCTGGTACACTCAGGAGTGTATATGCTGCTGGGCGGAGGTGGTATGGAAAACGCGAAACAGGCATATCAGATTGTGTCAATAAGCTCCGGGCTGGGGCTTCTCATTGTAGCAGCGATTTTCGCACGGCTTCTTTTTGCGGATAATCTTCGGCGTCTGATCTTTTTCATGGGCCTTGCCACCGGTGGCTACATGCTGATGTCTTTCGGGTATGTCGAGAACTACGCCACGCTCATAGCGGCCATGATAGCCTTCGCCTTGGCAGGACTGGCATCTTTAGATGGAAAGATGTCACCGTGGTGGGCTGTTATTCCCTTTGCGTTGGCCACGTTTCTGCACATATTCGGGGTTCTCCTGCTGCCGGCGCTGTTGTACCTGTTGGTTAGAGAAACCGGGGTGGGTCGATGGTTCCACCGGCTCGGTTTGGGCACTCGAATCATCGTCTCGGTAGTGGTGTTTGCGCTGCTGGTCGCGGTATATTTCTACCTCCAGCAGCAATATCTGTTTTTCCGGTTCGCATTTTTGCCCCCGCTGCCGGACCGGTTCACGGTTGACAATGACACCCTTTTTTCCGGCAAACACATTGCGGATATTATCAACCTGCTATTGCTGATGTTGCCCGGACTACCGGTACTGCTGACCCTTGTTTTGGTCACCGGATGGCGGTCGTGCTTTGCCAGGCCACAGACAATTTTCATATTGATTACCTTCGCTGCGACCTTCCTGGCGGTCTACGTGTTCAATCCAGGTATCGGCATGCCCAGAAACTGGGACCTGTTTTCCATCGTCGGTGTGCCGCTGGTGGTGTTCGCATACTACTTCTTAATGACTCATAGAAAGAAGCACCTGGCGACAATTGTCGCGGTATTGATGATAACGCTGGGACTCGTCTTGCTGGCCCCGCGCGTAGCAGTCCAGGTCGAGCCGGAGTTGGCCATTGCCCACTTCAAGAACTACCTGGAGCTGGACACTGTGCGTGGCCGCAACGCGCGCCAGCTACTGGTTGACTACCTGAAATCTACCGGCGACACGGCGGCGGCTGAAACCGAACAGGCCCGTTTTCAGGCCGACTTCCCGGAATGGTCTCACAATGAGCGTGCCCGGCAACTTATCAACCAGGGGAATTATGCCGAGGGAGCGATCTGGGCCAGGAAAGCGATGGCGATCAACCCGATGTATTACGACGCCTACTACAATCTGGGCGGTTGCTATCTCAAGCAGGGGCGGGTGGACAGTGCTTTGATCCTGCTGGAAATTGCCAACGGGATCAATCCTTACAACGCCAGCATCAACGCCATGATAGCGTCCGTCTATTACGGACGGCGTGACTATGTACGGGCGGAGGATTACTATCTTAAAGCATTTAAGCTCGACAGTCTGGAAGAGAATGCCCTGGCCGGTCTGGCCTGGTTGAATCTGAGACAACGAAGACTGGACAGCGCGCTTGTGTACATCAACCGGTTGTCTACGCTCGATGTCGCCACCTGGGAATACTTCATCGGCTATGCCGATGGCTACCGAGCGCTGAAGGCGTATCCGCACGCCCGGCAATGCTACGATCTGGCCTTTCGGAAAGGTCTCGACCGGGCCGTTTATGACAGTCTGCTACTGACCCTTCCCGAACTGAATCGATGAAGAACGCTTCGCGTTTTTTTCTTCCGGACCATTGAACGTTTCCGTGAGTTGGTGAGTCTGTACAGCAGACAAAAAGAATCCGACCACTCCTAATGGGCTGGTGTGGTCGGATTACTAAAGCACTGACGCAGTCAAGCGAGCAACGAACCACACTTCACTGATTTGCCGCCAGTCTCCCATAATTGTGTTGCTATCAAAGGCACTTCATCTGTGCCACCTGAATCCTGAAAATTCTTATAGGAACCTGCGGTAATTGAATCAAAGTTGTTCGGACGACCGGCTTCTTGTTTCGAATACAACTGTCGGCGCGGCGGTGTCGCCGGAAGCCACGATGTCAGGGAAAGTACTTAATTCACATTGTGTTGGTCATGATCCAAGGTGACAAATATCCCTGACTTGTAGCCGGTCAATCTGGCGCGATGTCCACAAAAATCGGCAGAACCCAATTCACCACAAAGGTGAACGCCTTCAGGATGTCAAGACAACACTGAAGTCCCACATAACTAACTTAAATATGTCCTAATAGCTGTACTTCGTCAAGTAATTAATGCCTTCGCAATCCATTACGGACTCTGACGCACCGCCTAACTGGTTGGCTTGATTGACGTTAACTTTTATGCGGCCTTTCGGCACAATAAAGAGAGAACAAAATTCTCGATGCGCTTAAACGTTACGGGCCTTTGCAGCGTCAATTTTTTGAGAATAACAGTCTCGGTCAATTCATCAGAACTTGGGAATGCCAGACTTCTTTGTCGGGCAAAAGATTTGCGGAGTACACAATCCTCTTTGAGGATAGAACCGTAAAGGAGTGACAATGACCGGCGCGTGTTTGAAACTATGCGCACCGTCAAGTAACCAAAATCTCTACAGAAAATCATATAAACAGCTGTCCACCGGAAGCCACGAGGGAATTAGCCCATCTTTATTGTTCGGAAAACTGGAATGTTGCTTTCCATATCCCACATAACCGGCGGACAGCTGATTTTTTTGTCCGAGTGACCACCCGCTCGTTTTTCTGTATAGGATTGACCAATCCTCATTCACATTGTATTCTGTAATAAGTCAGATTAACCGGATAAGACGCAGCGACCGTACGGTCGAGATGCGCCGAGATTAAACAAGGTCCAATCACCGCCTGGTGACAGGAGACAACCCATGGATAATAACGAACAGGAAAGAATACGAAAAACGGTGCGCAAGCACTATGGCGATGCCGCGCAGGGAGGTCAGGGATGTTGCGGCTCCGGCGGCGATGCATCTTTGCAGAGTTATCAGCAACTCGGTTACTCGGCCGGGGAGGTGCGGCAGTATCTTGGCGATGTAAAGACGTCGACGCAGAGTTGTGGCAATCCTCTTCTGATAGCGAATGTCAAGGCGGGCGAGACCGTCCTTGATCTGGGCAGCGGCCGTGGACTGGACTGTTTTATGGCGGCGCAGAGAGTCGGCCCGGAGGGAAAAGTGATCGGTGTGGATATGACTCCCGAAGTTGTCAGCATGGCGCGAAAGACGGTGATGAAGTCCGGCCTGGAAAATATCGAGATCCGTCTCGGAGAAATCGAAAATCTCCCGGTGGCCGACGCCTGCGTCGATGTTATCATGTCCAACTGCGTGATAAATCTTTCCCCTGACAAACGGAAGGTGTTTGCAGATGCTTTCCGTGTGCTCAAGCCGGGTGGAAGGCTGGCTATCTCTGACGTCGTGGCCACGCGGCCGATTCCCGACAAGATGAAAAACGATGACCACGCCTATGCCTGCTGCATTGGCGGGGCCGCGACTATCGACGACCTGACCAAGATGCTGGACGAAGCCGGTTTTGTTGAGATCAGGATTGAGCCCTATGAGAAATCACGGGAGATAATCGAAAGCTGGGAAGCAGGCGACAAAAGCGCTGATTTTGTCGTCTCCGCCGCCGTCACCGCATCAAAACCAATTAAGCCGTAAAGCTGTTTTTGTCAGGAAAGTTAGATCCGGGTAATGTGATCCCTCAGGGGGCGGACTTCCGGAAGTGCCACCGGACAGTGTCGCCATCGGATGTCAAAAAGCGATCACAAGCTACCGCCGGGATGCTGTCATTGACGGTGTAAATCCAGAAAACGGAGGCGCCGCTTTTCAGTGAATCAACGGCAGTCACGAATTCGCCCATAACGGATGACTTAGAAATAACCTCGTGGTTGTGCTGAAGCAGCTCGAGAACCGACACAGAGTCCTCACCAACCAAAGCAATCACCACGCTGTCTGCGGCGGCGGATAAGGCGGACATTCCTGAATCAGAGGATGTATCCTTTTGCTGTCCGCCGCACGAGACCACGGCCGCCGTCAGCAAAGCCAGCAATCCAATGTCACTGAGAAGATTGGCTGTGACGTAACGCATGGTCTGTAAAGAACGGATAATCCGCATCAATAGCAACCTCCGCTTCGCGCTGTAGCGCTCACCGGTGTAGTTTTACTTGCCAAAGCCGGCAAGCCGGTTTTACTTAGGCCACATGAAGAAGATTGCTCTGATAATTGCCATCACCATACTTCTGGTCGCTTCGCTGGCGGCACAGGAGACGTATTACAGTTTCTTCAGCTATAGCTACTTCATCCCCAGGGTCAGTATCAACGACCGGTCGGTATCGCTTCAGGCCGGCGTGACCCCGGACCTTTACCGCGATCGCTCTGTCGCCCGCGATATGCGCTGGGTCGCCGAAAACGACAGCCTGATTGTGGCTTTCTGGCAGGAGAAAGGGGACACCGTTCTGCATATCCTCCGGGAACTGTCGGGGATCGCCTGGCAGGAGACGGATTTCGATATATACCTGGTTCGATATTATCCCTCGATTGGCTCCGGAGACCCATTGGTTATTCCGATTGGCGGCATTACCCGGGGGACCCTGATTGAGGCGGCGCCGGAAGATAACCGGCAGTTGTTTAACCTGGTGTATCAACTGGCCCACCGAATGCTGGCCCAGACCGTTCAGCCGGAAGAATCAGTGCGGTTGGGGATCGCCGAACACCCCATGATGCGACCTTCACCTTACCGTCTGGATAACCTGGCTATGGCCCTGGCGCTGTCCACCTGCCAGAATGTGCTGGGTATCGATTCCACCAACGACGCCTACCAATCGGCTTTCTGGAAGCGTCACCAGCCCGGACGGACGATCTTCGAGCAATATATTCTTAACCAGTGGGTCCTGACGCCTGACCAGACCCTGGCCGACTGGGTAGCGTCCGAGCCGTGGTCATCGCGCCTGGTGACAGTCACCCGACCGCCCCGCAAGCCCCGCCAGCAGGCTATCGGTCCACGTCTGTTTGTCGAAGGCCTGCCGCTGAAAGGGATTTTCGGTTTTTCGGCGACCATGAACGATGCCAATAGACTGACCGTGGAGAAGATCGACGTCTATCGACTGGCCTATGCCTGCGGCCTGCGCGAAGGGGACGGTATCCGGCGGGTGAATGACCGCCTGGTCCGTTCACACCGGGAACTTATCGAAAAAGTCCTGGAAACATTCGATGAGGGAGGGGCCACGCTGGAGATAGTCCGCGATGGTCAGTATATGAAAGTTATTATTCAGCCGATACTGCTGCCGTCGTGGGAAGACGACGTCTATTTTGACGATTATCCCGAAGAATTCGATGTTCAGGATACACTCCTTGAGGACAGTTTGGAGCCGTATTGAAGGCCGAGCCGCAGCCTCACAATTAGTTCCCCCCTCCAAATTTTTTCATCTATTAGAAAAGACCGCTCAAAATCGGTCTATTATCTAATCAGGTCTGTAAGCTACGCTACCCATGAAGATATACTGTACTGTATAGACCATCAATTAGCGTGTAACAAATTATAGGGTAATTAGTTACGAATCACCATAAAAGTAGTGATTACTAACTAACATGGTTTCAAAACACCACAAAATTGCTTGACATATTCCATATTTGTGAATATATTCACAACATTCTTGAACGTAAGTTAACCTTAAGTAGGGCATACTTTATGAGTTTAGGACGCAGAGATTTTTTGGGACTGGCAGCTGCGAGTTCAGTCACCTTACTGGCCGGGAAGTCTCTTGCCAACGAGCAACAACTTCCAAAGGAATGTAAGGATGCCTGTGCCGTCCTTGTGGACACCGCTGTTTGCATCGGCTGCCGCAAGTGTGAGTGGGCCTGTAATCGTCAGCATAATCTATCGAATCAGGATATGGCCGCCTTTGATGACAAGACCATATTCAAAATACAAAGGCGACCGGACGACAAAGCCTATACGGTGGTAAATGAGTTTCGCGATCCCTCCAACCCGGAGAAACCATACTATACCAAG
Organism: Candidatus Zixiibacteriota bacterium; assembly: GCA_030619085.1. Taxonomy (GTDB): domain Bacteria; phylum Zixibacteria; class MSB-5A5; order GN15; family FEB-12; genus JAUXCD01. The sequence continues at coordinate 3,986 of JAUXCD010000013.1, read as the reverse complement.
GTACAGTGCATGCACTGCCTCGATCCGGCATGTGTCTCAGCCTGCATCGTCGGCGCTCTGGAGAAGCTGCCGAACGGACCGGTGGTCTACGACGCCTGGAAATGCATAGGCTGTCGCTATTGCATTGTCGCCTGTCCTTTCCAGATCCCAGCCTATGAGTACGACAACGCCCTGACGCCCCAGGTGCGCAAGTGCACTTTCTGCACGGAGCGGAACCTTGCCGAGGGGAATGTCCCGGCATGCGTAGAGGCCTGCCCGAACGAGGCGCTTACCTTCGGTACCCGCGACGACCTGATTGGTCTGGCTCATGCGCGGATCAAAGCCTACCCGGATCGCTATGTTGATCATGTCTACGGCGAGCACGAAGTAGGGGGGACCAGCTGGATGTACTTGGCTCCGGCGGACTTCAAGAACACCGAACTCCCCGAACTGCCGCCCGACAGGATCCCGCCGAATACGGAGAATATTCAGCATGCCGTCTTCAAATGGTTCGTACCGCCGCTGGCGCTGTATGGTTTGCTGGGCCTGATAATGGCTTCCAAGCCCGACAAAGAAAATGAACAGGAGGCTGAAAAATGAGTGCTCACGAGATTCCTGTTCCGATTAAACAACAATACTTTACGCCCGGGGTAAAGGTGGTTTTCGCCGTTTTCCTGGCCGGTGCGGTTGGTGTTGCCTACCGTTTTCTGTACGGTCTCGGGGCGGTAACGAATCTTGACAACGGCTACGGCTGGGGAATCTGGATTGCCATCGATGTCTCCTGCGGTGTGGCCCTGGCTGCGGGTGGATTTACCACGGCGGCTATCGCGGAGATTTTCCACAAAGAGAAATATCATGTCATTACGCGGCCGGCCCTTTTGACGGCCATGCTGGGCTACACTTTCGTGGGGTTCGGCGTCATGATCGACATCGGCCGCTGGTACAATATCTGGCACCCGATGCTTCCGGACATGTGGCAAGGAAACTCGGCCCTGTTTGAAGTCGGTATCTGCGTGATGACCTATGTAACAGTCCTGTATTTCGAGTTTTTCCCGATCGTTATCGAGCGGTTTAAAAGCCGGGTGAACCTGCCGGCTATTATCGCCGTGCTCAATAAGCCGATTGACGGTATCCTGCACATTGCGGACAAAGTTCTCCGCAAGATAGGCTGGGTTTTCATCATTGCCGGTGTGGTTCTCTCCTTTGCCCATCAGTCCTCGCTGGGGACATTGATGGTGCTGGTACCGACCAAGATGCACCCGCTATGGTACACCCACTTATCACCGCTGTTGTTCTTGATCTCCGCCATTGCCGTCGGATTCCCCATGGTCGTCTTCGAGTCGATCCTGGCGTCGCGGTCGTTCAAGCTCAAGCCGGAAGTGCCGATTCTTGCTTCCCTGGCGCGCTACACGCCGTTTCTCCTGGGCTTATACCTGGCTCTGAAGATTGGTGACCTGACAATCAGAGAAGTCTGGCCGTACGTGTTTGAATTCTCGACGGAATCATGGTTGTTTATGGCTGAGTTGGTGTTGGGTGTGATTGTTCCCATGATCATCCTCTCGATAAGAAAGTACCGTCGCACGGTAGGCGGTTTGTTCACGGGGGCGACACTGGTCATCGGCGGTGTAGTCCTCAACCGTATCGATGTTTTCCTGGTAGCCTATAAGCCGCTTTATCAGACCAAGGCTTATTTCCCGAGTATTTGGGAGATTCTGGTTACCGCCGGGTGCATTTCGGCTCTGATTCTGCTTTATCGGGCTTTTGTCATGATCTTCCCGGTCATTTCGCAGCCGGAGGACGAAGTCGCCGGGAGGATGGATGATACGAGTGTAAAAGCAAACTTTTCAAAGGCACGATAAATATGATTAGTAAGAAGTATATGCCAGCCGTTGCTGTGGTGATGGTCCTATTGCTGTCATACTTAGTGAGCGGTAGCGATATCAGTCAACGGGATTCTCAGGGGCCGAAGATTGACTGCCAAGAGTGCCACATTTGTGATGTGCCGACAGGACGGCGGCCCTGTCTGAAAACGTGTCCGCGGACGGCAATGGTGCACCAGGCGGTCAAGCATGACCTGTCGGAGGCGCCGGATTCGATGCTGCTGGATGAACTGGTTGACGAGTATCAGGCGGTTCATTTCAATCACAAGCTTCATGCGGAAATGGCCGAGATGGGCGGCGACTGCGTCACCTGTCATCATTACAGCCCCAAAGGTCACATTCCGCCGTGTAAAGAATGTCACGGTGGTGAGGAAAACCCCAACAATCTTAACCAGCCCACGCTGAAGGGTGCCTACCATCGGCAATGTCTTTCCTGTCACCGCGAGTGGAGCCACGACACCAAGTGCGTTGTGTGCCATATTCCAGCAGCCGGTACGACCATAGCCGATCATCCGCCCGATAGCACGGATATCATGGGTATCTCCCATCCGGTGATCACCGAGCCGGTAAAGAAAGTGTATCATACTCCGTATGAACCGGGGGAAATCGTTACTTTTCAGCATAAAGAACACATCGACCTGTTTGGGTTCCGGTGCGTGGACTGCCACCGGAAGGAAAACTGCAGCTACTGCCATGATATTCAGAGACCGGCTACGACCTCGAAGACTCAGGAAGAGGTGCACGCCATCTGCAATGACTGCCATATCGATGACGAGTGTAGCAAGTGCCACGATGTTAAGGAACGGCCGGGTTTCTCGCACAACACCACCGGCTGGCCCCTGAATCGATATCATAACACGCTGGATTGCTGGGCCTGTCACCCGACCGGCAAGCGCATTTCCAAACTGTCCAAGATGTGCGCAAGCTGTCACGCCGGGTGGAGCCAGGAGAATTTCAAACATGCCGTGACCGGACTCAGGCTGGACGAGGTCCATTCCGAAATGGATTGCAGCGACTGTCACACCGACAACCAGTACGACGAGGACCCGGTGTGCAGTGACTGTCACGATGACGACCGCACGGCCGAGAGTGCGCCACCCGGAATGAAAATCAAACACCCCGGTACTCAGTCTTCACGCTGAAGGGGTCATAAGTTTCGAGTCGACGCCGGTTACATGAGTGCGTGAAAAAGAAAAAGCTCCTCTATGCAGAGGAGCTTTTTTTGTGTCTGAAAAGGGTCATTGAATACCCGTCGTCACTATGGCAACGGAGTCTCAGCGGGTGCTTCCGGACTATCGGAAGCCGCCTGTTTGGCCTCGATAACTTCCTGGTACCAGGCCGCGTGATGTTCTTTGACTTCGCTGGTGGTCATCTCGCCTGTCAACCAGGTGAAGGACATCGGGTACTGCTCGGGGTGGCCGATCACGAAGAAAAAGTGGAAGACAGCGATGGCCAGGGAGGCCAGCCAGGCTTCGTAGAGGTGAATGGTCTCGGCCACTATGATTATCCAGGCGGGCAAAAAGGCCGTAAACGACGTGGGGAACCACAGCACGAAGCCGGTGAAGGCCATCACAATCGTACCCCAGACCAGGGCCCAGTACTCAGCCTTCATGGTGTAATCGTAGAATCCGAAACGCGGTTTCTCCGTTGACATGCCCAGATGGTACTTGAGGTTCTGGAATATCTGTTTCACATCCTCCATGCTCGGCGTGAGGTGGTGCAACTGGAGCCGACCCCGTCGGGAGGCCATCAGGAATACAGCATGATGGAAGGATACGTATATCAACAACACGGCCGCGATCCGGTGAATGACCGACCGGGTGGACTCAAATATACCCATGAAATTGAGAATGGAAACCCACCAGGCGTCCGGATAGCGTAGCGCAAAACCCGTTATCGCAAGCGTGATGAAGGTTATCGTCAACACCATGTGCTGGAATACCATATTGCCGTTAAATCTCTTGATCACACGCTGCTTGCGGTTGTCTCGGTGTTCCTCCAGCATGAAGCGCCACAGGATTACCATATTGTGCAGCAGCATGCCACCGATTATCAGCACGAACGCGATAATATAAATGACTTCCACCCATTTGTTGATTTCTGAGAACTGGGCGGCCGCGATATTGT
>JAUXCD010000245.1 GCA_030619085.1 Candidatus Zixiibacteriota bacterium | reverse complement strand
TTAGGTCGGACCTTGTGAGTAACGGCAGCGGTGACCGTGCTCTTGGTGATTTTAGTTTTAGTTTTTGTGGTTTTCTTGGCGGATGTCGCCTTGCGTCTTGAAACTTTTGAGCCTGTACTGGTAGTATTTCTGGCTTCAGCCATCTTCTGGTAAGAGAACCTCCTTACTGTCCATCCAACAGTTTTGGATTTTTCCCACGAGGGGAAAACCGTTAGACGTGTCCCGAAACATGGAGTGTATTCCGGGAAAGTGTCTTTATATACCAAAAACGCCCGAAAACACAACAGCAATTTTGGACTTTTTTGCTTTAGAATAGAAATCGGCAGGGATAGGTAATACTTGACGGTCGCCCTTTATCCTCTCAGTCCCTCAATGCGCCCCATAACCTCTTGCACAATGGCGAGATAGCCGGCCTTGTCGGCGTCCCGCGAAGCAATCCACTCGGCCGGGATCGGCTGGCCGATAGTCACTTGGAGTTTTTCTTTTCCCCAGAAACAGCGACTCATGTGGTTGGAGCCGCGAATATGCGCCGGTACTACGGGGCAGGCGGCCTGGCGGGCGATAAGGCCGAGTCCGGCCTTGGGCGCCATCAGTTCGCCGGTTTTCGACCGGGTGCCCTCGGGGAAAACCAACAATCCATTCCCCCGCCCGATAGTGTCCACGCAGAGTTGGACTGCGCGACGGTCAAACGCTCCCCGCTTTACCGGCAGGGCATTGACGCTGGTGAGGATCTTGCCAAAAAGACGTTTGCGAAAAAGAGTCTCTTTGGTCAGAAAGTAGATCGGGCGACGGATCGTACTTCCCAAAAGAGGGGGATCATAATATGAGATGTGATTGGCCGCCAGGATAAACCCCCCTGATACGGGAACGTTTTCCTGGCCGGTGATTCTCATTCTGAAAAGCGTGCCAATAACGCACCGTGCGATGCACCAACCCATGAAATAGTTAAAACCCATGATTACTTAATAAGAGACTTGACCAGCGAGATGATTCTGTCAACCTGATCCTCGATAGTCATGTTGGTGGTGTCCACCACGATGGCATCGCGGGCGCGACTGAGAGGCGAGTGCGTCCGGTTCGAATCAAAGCCGTCGCGCCGAACAATATCAGCTTCCTGCTCTTCCAGATTGGTGCTGACGCCCATCTTCGTCAATTCCAGCAACCGACGTCGGGCGCGCTCGTTCACCGAAGCATCGAGATACACCTTTATGTCGGCATCGGTGAATACAACCGTGGTCGTGTCGCGGCCCTCGGCCACAATGGAACCGTTCTTGCCAAGTTCCGTCTGCTTGGCCACCATCGCCTCCCGTACCCCCTTGTAGGCCGAAACCTGACTGACATATTTGGTAACTTCCGGATCGCGAATCTCCTTCGTCACGTCCACGCCGTTGATAAACACCCGGTTAACGTCTTCGTGCGTTTCGAATTCGATTGAGAGCTTCCAAGCTAACACCGTGAGTTTTTCCTCATTGGAGATAGCGACATTGTTAGCCAGGGCAAAATGCGTCAGGGCCCGATACATGGCCCCGGTATCGAGATAAATGTATCCCAGCCTGGCCGCGAGAATCTTGGCCGTGGTGGATTTCCCCGAGCCGGCCGGACCGTCGATGGCAATCACCTTACCCTTGAGCTTGGGCAGGTTGAGTTTGATGTCGCTCATGGCAGAAAGTCTAAGACATAGCCGCTCAAAAGGCAATCAAAAACCTTTCGGTTGTAGGCTAAGAGCAAAGGCGACAGGCAGTTTGGCCACAGCCGCCAAAGCACAAAAAAGGGGCCGAAACGGCCCCTCATATAACTTTGTCTGTGGTGACTTAGAAGAAATCAAGTGAAAAAGTGTCGAAGCGGTCGTCAAGCTCGATCTCCACTTTAGTCTGCGAACTGTCGAAGCTCTCATTGACGTAGGTGTCACCGCTGCTGGTCAAACCGATCTTCTCAAGATAAGCGCCGTAGCCCGGCGCCAGCACACTCAATCCGACATTTACCGGTATGCGCAACCTCACCTTCGAATCCTCGCCCCGAATGACAACATGCACCAGCGGTTCCATATCCCCCAGTTTGAGATAGATGCGCGCCTCGTCAGCCTCGAGGTTCAGGCGGGACAACGGCGTGGTGGAGAGATTAAGGTGGATATCCGAACCGTCGCCAGTACACTCCAGGTCGAGCGGAATATCGCGCGAAAACCTCAGATACCAGTCCTGAGATTCATCGATATTCACTTTCACGACGCCCCCGAGGTAACTGTGACGCTGCCCGGTAAGAGATAATGTCGCCTCGCTCCCTTCCAGATCGTACTGGATGCGGGGCTTGCGCGTAAATTTATCAAATCTACCGTAGACCAGATCGTCACCCGAATCTCTGATAGTCAGGTTCGTTTCCTTCAGTTTCAGTCGGGCGTGAAGCTTCTTGACCTCCGGGTCGTAATCACGCTGGTAAGTCACTTCAGAGAAGAATCCACCGTCAATGGCGCTCCAACTGGAGGTGAAAGCAATAGCAAGACCTCCGAAAAAGATAAAGGCGGAGGTCGCATAAGAGATGAACTGAAGTTTTGATTTGGTGAAGATCTTCTCAACACCGATGGCGATCAGAAGCACCGGGGACCATATAAGCAGGTCCTCCCAGAAGTTATCACCCAGCACGCCAAAGTTTCTCAGGAGAATCAGCACGCCAATCTGGACCAGAATAATCCCCCATCTTAATCTTGCCGGTGTCATATCACTGTTCCTCCGTGACCGTTAACACTATCGGACGATTGTCCACCCGCGGCAGGCTCGGCCGGATGCTCAACCTGTTTTCGCTTATGAAAAATCAAAAACAGACCAACGACAATCAGGACTATGGGCCAGAATTCATCCCAGGCAAACCAGTACCAGTTATCGCGGACCATCAGGATAACGCCGATGGCAATCAGGATTATTCCGGGCAGGAATTTCCGCCATGAGGAATACTCAGGCGTTCCCTCCGGCGACGTTGACGGTGCCTGAGCCTGCGTCTGTTGGGGCTGCGTGAAATCGTCGACCTGCCGTTTGGGAATGATAATCCAGCCTATGATATAGGCCAGCAGGCCCACTCCGTTGGCCAGCGCCGCCAGAACGGCAATGATTCTGACCAGCACCGGATCGATCTCGAAATATTCGCCGAGACCACCGCATACACCACCAATTACCTTATTAGTATTTGAGCGATATAGTCTCTTATTCATGACACTCTCCAAGCTCGGTGTTATTCTCTCTGATTATCCTATACGGCAATACCCGGCAAAAGTTTTTCACATTTCCCACCCTGTCCGGCCGATCAGCCGGCAAGTTACTTGTCAGCCGATATTATCGATTCGAGATATTTGCGCGCCCTGTCCGCATAAGGAACATCGGTCCGGTCAGCATAAACCCTCAAAAACCGGATAGACATCTCTTTCTCTTCTTTGTCTTCAGTGAGTTGAGCTATCCGGTAGTGAACATCGACCAGTTTCTGCTCGAAAAGATGCCCGGTCGAATCAGGTGCCGCCGCCTTGG
>JAUXCD010000219.1 GCA_030619085.1 Candidatus Zixiibacteriota bacterium | reverse complement strand
CGGCCGGAGAAAGGGTACCCGCGATCCGGGTGCAGAAGCTCCCGCAATCGGGTGCCATCACCGGCGACAATCTCGGCACATTGAGCGAGCTTTCTAATATGCATCAGTTTCCCTGTCACAGAAACGACAAAGCCGCCCGAAGGCGGCTTGGCGTGAATTATCTTCAGTCAACACATCGACGAATCAAATAATCTGCTTATCGCGCAGTTTCTCAAACAGTTTGTCAGCCACTTCCTCGGGCGTCTCGCCCTCGATCATCTCACCACTGGGCCGCGGCGGTGGTGGTGACACTTTCACCGTTTTGGTGCCGGAATTGGCCCCGACATCCGCTCCGTCAATACCCAGGTCGGCGGCCGACCATCTGGTGATAACCTTTTTCTTGGCCGCCATCTTGCCTCTTAGTGACGGCAGACGCGGCTCATTGATTTCCTTAACGACTGAAATCAGGGCGGGCATAGTCAATTCAACAACGTCGTAGCCTTCCTCGGTGGTGCGATACACGACCATTTTGCCGTCGTCGACCGATTCCACCTTTTTGACGAACATCGCCTGCGGCAGGTCCAGGTTGGCGGCCACTGCTCCCGGCACCTGGGCGGCATCGGAATCAATCGCCTGCTTGCCGGCGAAGACGAGGTCAAAATGCTCGAGCTTCTTCAGCCCGGCAGCCAGAATCTTGCCGGTGGCCTGGGAATCCGATCCGGTGAAAGCGTCATCAAGCAGCAAATAGGCTTCATCGGCGCCCAGGGCGAGGCAGTCACGAAGGGCCGATTCGGTCCGTTCGTCGCCCATCGATATCACTATAACCTTGCCACCGTGCTTTTCCTTAAGACGCAGGCTCTCTTCCAGCCCGTATTCATCGAAAGGATTGACCGTGCCCGGGCCTTGCGGGAGCACTACCTTATTGGCCGCCTCATCCACCTTTATGAGAGCGATTTCGGGAACCTGTTTGACTAAGACTACGATATCCATTGCATCTCCCTAAGCGGAATTTGTTGCTGTGTATTTCATCGATAAGGCCAAATATGGCAAACAGCGGCTCAAATGTCAAGCAACCTGTCCGGTTGCCGAAGTCTTGCCGTTACAGAGAAAGCCCACACCAAATGGTGCGGGCTTTCGGACTACCTCCAAAACTCAGACTAACTGAGTAGTGCTATTCTGATGTCAATCAGGTTGCATTGACGGAAAGTACCAGATGTTAGCGCCGCCTGGTAGTCTTCCTTCTTGCTGTTGTTTTCCTGGCCGTCGTCCTCTTTTTGGGGGCAGCTTTCCTGGTCACTTTTTTACGGCCGGCCTTCTTGGTGCCCCTCTTGGTGACCTTCTTCACGACCTTCCTTGTGACTTTCCTGGCAACCTTCTTCGTGGTTTTCCTGGCGGTTTTCTTGGGCGTTGTTTTTGTCAGTCCCAGAGCCCGGGCTTTTGACTTCACTGAGGAAAGCGACCTTCTCAGGGTCTTGGCAATCTGCGTCGCCGTCTTGGTGCGATACGCCTGTTTCAGGCGAGCTACTTCCGTGGCGCTCCAGGCTTTGGCTCCCGGCCGGGTGGCAACTTTTCTTGTCGTTGTTTTACGCGTAGTCTTGCGCGCGCTTGCCCGGGTTACTTTCCGAGTAGCCTTCCGTGCGGTCTTCCGTGTGGTTTTCCGTGCGGTCTTGCGAGTTGCTTTCTTAACGGTTTTGCGCATTGAACGAATCTCCTGTTCAAGGATTGATGGTTATATCACTGTGGTCGCAAAATTTCCATAGCAATAGTATCAACGCCCAGTTATGGCGAATTCCGAGACAAATTTCCATGTTCATCTCGCTGGAGTCAATATAAAAATTACGGGATTATCATGCCGTGCACGAAGCACGACGAAAGAACATTACGCTACGCGTCCCGCCGGTTGTGATTCAACGCCTCGGCCGCTGCCTTCTGCTCGGCTTCCTTCTTGGAATTTCCCCGGCCGGAACCTATCTTCACGTCACCCACGTACACCTCGACATCAAACATCTTGTCGTGGTCAGGGCCTTCTTCATGCACGGTATCATAGCGTGGCATTCCTTCGCCGGATGCCTGGACAAGTTCCAGCAACTCCCCTTTGTAGTTGCGTTGGTTGGAGTCGGCGGTGATGGAATCCTTATTGGCATAGATCAGGCGTAAGATGACATCGCGGGCAGCGTCAAAGCCGCCGTCGAGATACACTGCCGCAATAACCGCCTCGAAAGTGTCGGAGACTATTGACGGACGGAATCGTCCACCGCTGCGGTCCTCATCGTGGGAAAGACGTATATATTTATTCAGGCCAATCTTCCGGCCCATGGCGGCGAGCGTTATCTCATTTACCAGGAGGGCCTTGATTCGGGTCAACTCGCCTTCGCGACATTTGGGGTGGTCGTCGAACAGAAGGTGCGATACAACCATACCGAGCACTGAATCGCCCAGAAATTCCAGGCGTTCGTTGGCGGGATGATCGCTGCCGGTGGCGTGGGAAAAGGAGCGATGCGTGAGACTCAATAACAGTCGAGATTCATCACGAAAATGATAGCCAATGAGCTTCTGGACCTCCTCCAGATCCACGTCATCGGATTCAGTTGATGGTTTTACAAAAAGTCCTTTTAGGCTATCCCGGAATCCCATTTTTACACATTGCTATTGGCTTTGCCTACGACCAAGGAGACGTTGTGACCACCGAAGCCGAACGAGTTGGACAGGGCGTAGTTGATGTTGCATTCCCTGTTACCGTCGGAGACATAGTCCAGATCACATTGGGGGTCGGGGTCGTCGATATTGGTCGTTCGATGAACGATACTGTTTTCAATCGACTTGACCACGGCGATAAGCTCAACAGCGCCCGCCGCCCCGAGCATATGACCGATCATTGATTTCGTGGAATTGCACGGAATCTTATAGGCATGGTCACCGAGAACGTGTTTGATAGCTATCGTCTCGGCAATGTCACCCAACGGCGTGGAGGTGCCGTGAGTGTTGATGTAGTCTATCTGGTCTGGAGACAGGTTGGAGTCTTTGAGGGCCATTTCCATTGCCCGACGGGCACCGCGCCCTTCGGGATGTGGCGCTGTCAGGTGGTAAGCATCACCGGTCATACCACCACCGAGTATCTCAGCATAGATTCTCGCACCGCGCGCCTTGGCGTGCTCCATTTCTTCGAGAATCAAAATAGCCGATCCCTCACCCATTACGAAACCGTCGCGCCCATTGTCGAAGGGACGGCTGGCGCGTTCGGGTTCATCATTGCGGGTGGAAATGGCTCGTGCCTGGCAGAACCCGGCCAGTGAAGTGGGGGTGATAGTGGCCTCAGAACCGCCGCTGATCATCACGTCGGCCTCACCGCGCTCGATAGCCCTGGCGGCGTTCAGGATGGCGTGCGACGATGACGCGCAGGCGGAAACCGTGGCATAGTTGGGACCACGGAAACCGAACCTGATCGAAACCATGCCGGCACACATATCGATGATCATCATCGGGATGAAGAAAGGTGATACCCTTCCCGGACCCGAATTCAGCAACAGCCCGTGCTGTTTCTCAAAGGTATTGATCCCACCGATGCCGGAGCCGATGATAACGCCGCACATGTCAAGGTCCACCGCCTTAAGGTCCAGTCTGGAGTCAGCCAGGGCCTGTTCAGAGGCCACAATGGCATACTGCTCGGACAGGTCCAAGCGCCGGAGTTCCTTTTTTTCGATGTACTTGGAGCCATCGAAATCCTTGACCTCAGCGGCTATCCTGGTCGAATAATTGGATACATCGAATTTGGTAACGGGGCCAATGCCGCTCTCAGCATTCAGAATAGCTTTCCAGAAGGTATCCACATCATGGCCGACCGGGGATATTACCCCCATACCCGTGATAACGGTTCTACGGTTCATAGTAAATCTCTATACTGTAAATCGATCAAGGGGCTACTTCTCTTTTTCGGAATGGGCAACTATGTAGTTGATGGCATCACCGACCGACGTGATTTTTTCAGCGTCCTCGTCGGGAATCTCAATCGAGAACTCTTCTTCCAGAGCCATAACCAACTCCACCGTATCGAGAGAGTCGGCGCCGAGATCCTCGACAAACTTCGCGCGCTCGGTAACCTGACCGGCATCAACACCGAGCTGCTCAACAATGATTTCTTTTACTCTGTCTTCTACTGCCATGATAGTACTCCTTGTATATTCTTTATGTCTTTATATCTTTATTGCATTGTCAATCCACCGTCCACGGCCAGCACCTGGCCGGTGACGTAAGACGCCGCGTCGGATGCGAAAAACAGTACAGCCGAAGCCACGTCCTGTGGCAATCCCGGGCGCCTTAAAGGAACCTGGGCCAAAAACGCCTCTTTGGCCGCATCCGTCATCGCCTCCGACATCTCAGTCTGGATGAAACCGGGG
>JAUXCD010000059.1 GCA_030619085.1 Candidatus Zixiibacteriota bacterium | reverse complement strand
GCATTAAAGCTCAGTGCAGACATGCGCGGTCTGACCAATGACGTGACTCTCCGATCCCTGAGGGCCGTCAGGCCATAAAAGTGGCCCCTGCCACCGGCCAAAAAAGCGGCCGAGCCGCTTTAGGGTTGATTTGGGGATTTAATTGTGTATTTTGATTGATTCTATAGTGCAGTTACAACAATTGAGACTGCCGGACAACAAACTGTGACTGAATAAAGGACTGACAATGCGCTGGACGCGATCATACATTCCGACTCTTAGAGAAACGCCGACAGAGGCCGAACTCGTTTCCCATCGTCTGCTCCTTCGGGGCGGCTATATCCGCAAGCTGGCTGCCGGCGTGTACCTATACTTGCCGCTGATGCAACGAGTTATCGAGAAATTCGCCAATATCGTACGCGAAGAAATGAACGCCGCCGGCGCGCTGGAAATCACTATGTCGGTATTGTGTCCGGCTGAGATATGGCAGGAAAGCGGCCGCTATCATACGGTCGGCAAAGAGCAGATGCGCATGAAGGACCGCCACAACCACGAGATGGTCATGTGCGGCACCCACGAGGAAACGGTCACCACCCTGATCAAGGGTGAAATCAAAAGCTATAGGCAGCTTCCGCTCAACCTCTACCAGATTCAGGTGAAGTTCCGCGATGAGATCCGCCCGCGTTTTGGCCTGATGCGGGGCCGCGAATTCCTGATGAAAGATGCCTACACTTTCGACGCCACCGACGAGTCGTTCGATAAGTCCTACCAGAACATGGTCGATACCTATTTCCGTATTTTCAAACGGGCCGGTCTGGATGTCGTCAAGGTCGAGTCCGACACCGGCGCTATGGGCGGTCGTGCGGCTCACGAGTTCATGCTGCTGGTCGACACCAACGGTGGGGAAGAGGTGGTCCTGTTCTGCGATAAGTGCGACTACGCCGCCAATGTCGAACAGGCCGAGTACAAAGCAACCGATATCAAGATCGACTCGGACCTCAAAGCGATGGAAGAGGTCGATACGCCCGGCGCGGCCACTATCGAAGAAGTCACCGCCTTCCTCAAGGTCGATGCCACCCGGCTGGTGAAAACGCTGATGTATATGGCTGATGACAAACCGGCCGCGGCTTTGGTGCGCGGGGACCGTGATGTCAACGAAGTTAAGTTGAAAAACGCTCTGGGAGCGGTCGAACTGGAAATGGCCACCTCTGACCAGGTTGAGCAGCACACCGGGGCGCCGGTCGGTTTTGCCGGTCCGGTGGGATTGGGCAAGGATGTCACTATCTTGGTTGACCCATTGGTGGCGAAGCTGAAAAACGCCGTCGTCGGAGCCAACAAGTTTGAAAAGCATATTCTGAACGTCAATATCGACCGCGATTTCAAGGCCTCGAAGATAGTTGGCCTGACTCTTGCCCGCGAAGGCGACCAGTGCCCGCACTGCGAGGGACATCTGGTGGCCAAGCAGGGCATTGAGGTCGGCAATACCTTCATGCTGGGCACCAAATACTCTGAAAGCCTCGGGGCGAAGTTTCTCGATGCCGAGGGCAAAGAGCACCCGATTATCATGGGGTCCTACGGGGTCGGCGTTACTCGCACGCCGCAGGCCGCTTTGGAGAAATATTTCGATGACAAGGGAATCATCTGGCCTAAAAATATTGCTCCCTATCTCGTTGAACTTGTGCCTCTTAAGGTTGATATCGCGAAACATATGGAGGTCGCGGAAAAGATATACCATGACCTGATGGAGGCCGGAATCGATGTGCTTCTGGATGACCGGGACGAGCGACCCGGCGTGAAATTCAACGACGCTGACCTGATTGGCCTGCCGGTTCGCATTACGATTGGCGAAAAGTCGCTCAAAGAGGGCAAAGTGGAACTAAAAGCCCGCTGTGAAAGCGAAAACAGCCTGGTGGCTATTGACGATGTGGTGGAGGCGGTCAAAGAGACCCTAAAAAGGCTTAATTAGCAGATAATTTGGTTGCGCCCGAATAGGTTAGAGCATATATTAATTAGTTACGGTGGGCTGTTGCCCACTCTTTTTTTGAAGGGTACAAGGTGGATACGGTAAAGGACCAGATAAGAGAGCTTTTGGAAAAGCCGCTCGAGGTTGAAGGCTGCGAAATTGCCGACCTGGTCCTATCACGGTACAAGAACGCGGAAACCGTGCGACTGTTCATCTATAGCGACCGCGGCGCGAACCTGGGCGAGTGCGCCAGGATTTCTAGAATTGTCGGTGCCCTGATCGATGGAACAAGTTTGTTTAGATCCGGTTATAACCTGGAGGTATCCTCGCCAGGGCTGGATCGACCGTTAACAACGGATAGAGACTTTCGACACCGCATAGGAGAGACGGTCAGGATAGAGTACGTGGATCAGAAGCGCAAAAGCGATCCGGTAAAAATCGTGGCTGCCACTGGTGACACGGTGGAATTTGAGGATGTCGATAGTCGGTTCATGGTCGCATTGAGCGATATAGTGCAAGCAAAAATCGTTTTTTGATGGAGTAGTTTCTTATGGCGTTCGATATGGTAGAAGCAATGACGCTTATTGCCAGGGAAAAGAACATCGATTTTGACACGGTGGTAGAAACTTTGCAGGCCAGTCTGCTGGCCGCGGCGAAGAAGAAATACAGCGATACTGAGAACATCTCCTTCAGGTTTGACCGTAAAGGCAGCGAACTTCTCATGATCGCCACCAAAAAGGTCGTCAAGAAGGTGGAAACCCCGGAGTACGAGATTTCTTTGGCTGAAGCGAAAGAGATCGATGGTGAGGCGGAACTGGATGATGAGATTGAAATATATATCGACTACGAAACGGAATTCGGCCGCAATGCCATCGCCTCGGCCAAACAGATTCTCATCCAGAAGGTCCGCGAGGCCGAACGAGATCGCATCTACGAGGAATACATCGACAAGGTCGGAACCCTCGCCTCCGGTGTTGTTCAGCAAATAGACAAAGGCAATGTTATCGTCAACCTGGGCCGGGCCGAGGCTATCCTGCCGATCAAGGAACAGATCCCCCGGGAAAAATTCCGCCAGGGCGACCGCATTCGCGCCTATATCCTCGATGTACAGAAAAACATGCGGGGACCGCAGATTATCCTCTCGCGGGTCAGCAATGACTTCATCCGCACTCTGTTCGAGTTGGAAGTCCCGGAAATATACGAGCACGTGATCGAACTAAAAGCTATCGCTCGCGAGCCCGGCGAACGGGCCAAGATCGCCGTTTACTCCAGCGATGACCGCATCGATCCGGTCGGCGCCTGTGTCGGCATCAAGGGCGTGAGAGTCCAGTCAATCGTCAGAGAACTAAACAACGAGCGCATTGACATCGTCCCTTTTTCCTCCGACCCTGAGATCTTCGTGACCAGGGCGTTGGCTCCGGCCAAGGTGACCTATGTCGAAGTAGACGAACTTGAGGGCAAAATGACGGTGGCGGTCGAGGACGAGAAGCTATCGCTGGCTATCGGCCGCAACGGTCAGAACGCCCGGCTGGCCTCGAGATTGACCGGCTGGAAAGTCAATATCATGTCCGAGACGGATTACAATGAACAAAGGAGCCGCGAGGCCGAGATGCTGGTGCCGGTGGGACAGATCGAGGGAGTCGGTCCCAAGATGACCGAGCGCCTGATTTCCGCCAATATCAGCACGGTCCAGAAGCTGGCCGCCTGTCCGGTGGAATCACTTGTCAAGATTGATGGCCTGGGCGCCAAGACGGCCGAAACCCTGGTCGAAAAGGCCAAGGCGTTGGTTGAGGAACTCGAGGAAGAGTTTGCCAAGCGTCAGACCGAAATCGAGGCTCAGCCGAAAGATAAGAAATCGGAGGCGGCTGATGAGAAGCTCACGGCCGAGGACGTGTTTGAAACTGACAGTGACGATGAGGAGAACGCCGACGAAGGTGACGATGAATCGGATGAAGACAATCAGGAAGATGATAGTGTCGAAGAAAACAAGGAGTCGGAATAAACATTGAAATATACCACCGCACTGAGGGACTGCGACCGGGGAGGCGAAGTCTAAATGCCTAAGGGAACGAAGAGAATATACGAGCTCGCAAAGGACTACAACATCTCTTCCAACGCCATGCTTAACGTCATACGGGAACTTGGCTTCAAGCCGAAATCCCATATGTCCGTAGCTATGACAGCGATGATTGAAGCTGTGCAGAGGAAGTTCGCCAAGGAGAAGCAGGAAGCGAAAAAGGAGATGGAGCACCGCGAGCAGGTCAAAAAGGCGGTGGAGAAATCCGTTGAGAAAACCAATGTCCGGATCGGCAGTATCAAGATAGACGACTCGAAATCACCGGTGGCCGGCATCATGCGACGCCTGGAGAAAAAACAAAAGAAAAAGGAGCGCCGCAAGAAGAAGGTTCGCAATGTGGACAAGGGCGAGGTGGCTCGCAGTTTCAAGACCACCATGGCCACGCTCGCAACCTCCAGGAGCAAGAAGAGATACAAGCGCACCGGCGGGGGAGATATGAGTGCCGATGCCGCCATGGAATATACCCTGGACGTCGCCGAGTATATTACCCTGGCCGAACTGGCCAAGCTGATGGATGCCAGGCCGGCCGACGTTATCACCAAACTTTTCGAGATGGGCATGATGGCCACCATCAATCAGCGTCTCGATATGGACACCATCGAGATGATCGCCGACGAGTTTGAGTTTAAGGTCAATCAGATCGCCGAAGTCGGCGAGGCCGCCAAAGAGGAAGAGCACGAGGAAAACCTGGCCTCACGGGCTCCGGTGGTGACCGTGATGGGCCATGTCGACCACGGCAAAACATCCCTGCTTGATTACATCCGCAAGACCAACGTTGTTGCCGGTGAGGCCGGCGCCATCACACAGCATATCGGCGCTTACGAAGTGGATTATAACGGTGGAAAGATAGCCTTTCTCGACACTCCCGGTCACGAAGCGTTTACGGCCATGCGCGCCCGCGGAACACAGATTACCGATATCGTCGTGCTGGTGGTCGCCGCCGATGACGGCGTGCGCCCTCAGACCATCGAGGCGATCGACCATGCCCGCGCGGCCGACGTGCCTATCATTGTGGCTATTAACAAAATTGACAAGCCTAATGCCAACCCTGAAAATATCCGCACCCAATTGTCCAACTACAATCTTCTTTCGGAGGAATGGGGCGGCAAGAGCATTATGGTGCAAATCTCTGCCAAAACCGGAGAGGGTATCGACAAACTTTTGGAAATGATTCTACTACAGGCCGAAATGCTCGACCTGAAAGCTGACCCCACTATCCGTGCTCAGGGTGTGGTCATCGATGCCCGCCTGGAAAGAGGCCTCGGCCCCACCGCTACGGTGCTGGTGCAGCGAGGCACTGCCTCGATCGGTGATCCGATCGTGGCCGGAGTCTATAATGGCAGAATCCGCACCATGACCAACGACCGTGACGAAAAACTCCAGACGATCGGTCCGTCGATTCCGGCCCAGATCACCGGGCTCAGCGCTGTTCCCCAGGCCGGGGACTCCTTCATGGCGGTCAAAAGCGAACAGGAAGCCAAGGAGATCGCCGCCAAGCGCCACCAGATCAAACGTGAGCACGACTCGCGCATGATGCCCGGCCGCATCTCCCTTGAGCAGATCTACGACCGAATCAAGGAAGGCCAGATTAGGGAACTGAAACTGGTCATCAAGGGGGACGTCGATGGTTCGGTCGAGGTTTTGGCCGACACCCTCAGCAAGATCGCGACTGATGAGGTCAAGGCCAATATTCTCCATCGCGGCGTTGGCACGATTACCGAGTCGGACGTTCTGTTGGCCTCGGCTTCGGGTGCCATCGTTATTGGCTTCCATGTCTCTCCCGATGTCCGGGCCCGTGAAGTAGCCAAGGAAGAGAATATCGATATCCGTCTTTACGATATAATCTACGAGGCGGAAAAGGATGTCAAAGACGCTCTATCGGGACTTCTGGCCCCGAAAATTGAGGAACGATATATCGGATCGGCCGAAATCAGGAACCTGTTCAAGGTACCGAAGATTGGCGTTATCGCGGGAAGCTATGTCCGGGATGGCCATCTGACTCGCAATCACAAGGTGCGTGTCGTCAGAGATGGAAAACAGATATATACCGGCAACATCTCCTCGCTCAAGCGTTTTAAGGACGACGCCAAGGAAGTCAAGGAAGGATTTGAGTGTGGTATCGGAGTCGAAAACTTCAATGACCTGAAAGTGGGAGATGTTATTGAAGCCTTCGAGATCGTGGAGACAGCCAGAACCTTATAAATGAACTATTTCGATTGGTTACTGTTATATTGACGATAAGGCTGGAACTGCCTTCCGTAGATTCGTTAAAGGAGAAAAGGCGCATACTCAAGTCACTCTTTACCCGACTTCGCAATAGCTTCAATATTTCCATTTCCGAAGTCGCCGACAACGACACCCTCAGGAGAGCCACCGTCGGCGCAGCCATCGTTTCAAACAATACGGCATATGGAGACAAGGTTATTGCCAAGGTCGTTGACAAAATCATGAATGAATCGAACGTTATCGTCAGTGAATATAATACGGAGATATACTGACCGTGAAACAGTATAGTCGCTCAACCCGCGTCGGCGAACAGATGCTTCGGGATATCTCCCGGTTCTTTGAAAAAGAGCTCGCGGACCAGATTCCCGGCATGGTAACCTTCACACACGTGAAGATGTCGGCCGACCTGCAGAATGCGACCGTCTATTACTCGTACCTCAGCAAGAAATCCGAGCCGGATTTTGCGCAGACGTTTCTGGATCGTGAGAAAAAGCGGATTCGCCACGAGGTGGGTCGGGGCATGAAGCTGCGGCGTATCCCCGAATTCACGTTCAAGTTCGACCCCTCGATTGAGGAAGGTCTTCACATCGAGCGTCTGCTAAACGAGATTAAGAATGACCGAGAAAAGCATTAAAGATATCAATAGTCTCACTCAGATAGCCGAACAGATCAGTGCCGTGCTGAAAGCAAGTCGCCGTATTCTGGTCGCCTCACATATCGACCCCGACGGGGACGCTATCGGCACCCAACTGGCTTTCGCCGCCTACCTGGAGGACCTCGGGAAAGAAGTTTTCCTGGTTCGCCATGGGGATATTCCGCACAAGTACCGGTTCCTTTCCGGAGTGGACCGCATTCCGCATTTTAGTGAGTACGAAAGCTCACCGCCCGATATCGACACCGCCCTGATTCTGGAGTGCCCGAACGTCGAACGGATCGGCCAGGCCAGTCAGCTATTAACACCGGGTATCAGCATTGTCAATATTGATCACCATTTCGACAACTCACATTTCGGCGCGGTCAACTGGATCGACTCCAAGGCTTCGTCGGTGGGGGAGATGGCTTACGAGTATTTTCAGACAGTCGGCTTTGAAATCTCCAAATCCACCGCCGAGCAGTTGTACACAGCTATCCTCACCGATACGGGACGCTTCCGCTTTTCCTCGACGAGTCCGCGCACTATGGAAATCGCCGGGAAGTTGATTGAAGCAGGCGTGCAACCTCAGAGGATTACCGACCTGGTGTATTTCGACGTTCGTTCATCTACGATCAAACTGGTCGGCAAGGTACTCAACAGTATCGAGTTCCTGTTCGATGGCCGCATCTGTATTCTGACCCAGACCCGCCGGATGCTCGAGGAAACCGGGGCCGATGCCAGTGAGGCTGAAGGCGTTGTAGACTACACCCTTCACAGCTCGGGTGTAATAGGCGGCGCTTTGTTAAAGGAAAACGAGGGCGCTCACACCCGGGTGTCATTCCGCTCCAAAGACGGTATCAATGTCGCCGAGATTGCTGCCAAATACGGCGGCGGCGGCCATTTTAATGCCAGCGGATGCACCATCCCGATGCCGATTGAAGACGCCAGAAAAGAAGTTATAAGACTGTTTACAGAGGCTTTGGATGGAAAAAAAGCATAAGTCTTATAACGGTGTTCTCCTGTTGAATAAGCCGGCCGGCTGGACCAGCCATGATGTGGTTGCCAAAGTCCGAGGAATTATCTCTCAGCGGCGCGTCGGTCACACCGGCACACTGGACCCGCTGGCGAAAGGATTACTGGTTGTCTGTGTCGGCAGGGCCACCAAAATTGCGCAGTTCCTGTCAGGTCATGACAAAACTTACGAAGCTGACATATGCCTCGGAATGACTTCACCAACCTTTGACAGCGAAGGAATTCGGGATGACCAGACACCGGCCGAGATTGCCGATCTCAGGTTGGATCAGATCGAGAGTCTGCTGGACTGCTATCGGGGGACAATTACTCAGACAGTTCCGGCCTACTCGGCGATCCGAGTCGACGGCCAAAGGTTGCACCATCTGGCCCGAAAGCAGGTCGAGGTGGATCTCCCGGAGCGGGAAGTTGAAATCAAGAATCTGGAACTTCTTGATTATACCAAACCTCGACTTCGGCTGCGCGTAACCTGCTCCAAAGGCACCTATATACGCAGCCTGGCCGATGATATTGGCCGCGACTGGGGTTGCGGCGGCTATTTGGCCAATTTGACCAGAACCGCAGTCGCTGATTTCCACTTGTCAGAAGCACTGACGCTGGAAGAGGTCGCAAACCGCCACGCCGACGACAGCCTGCAGGACAGCCTGCTGCCATTTGACCGGGCGTTGCATTGCGGCGCGCTGACGGTCACTGAAGATTTTCGCTCTGGCGTCCTTTCCGGAGCCTCGCTCACGCGCCGGGATATTGCGGCGGTCGAGGGTGATTTCATGGCCGGCGACAGCGTCTTCCTGAAAGACACCGAGGGCGAAGTTTTGGCTATCGGCAAAGCTATGGTAGCTGCGAACTCGATAACCGATTCCGCCCACAATGGGCACACACTTTTTGATTATATCCGGGTGCTGAATTGAGCGTAGAGTTTATCAGAGGCCTCGAAAGGTACTCAAAGAACTCAGATGCTCCGGTGGTGGCCACTATCGGCACCTTTGACGGGATTCATCGCGGGCACCAGGCTATTTTGAAGCGGGTGCAGGAGATATCCGCCACCACAGCGGCTCAGTCGCATCTGATTACGTTCCACCCTCACCCCAGGGTGGTGGTGACCCCTGACGACGCTCCGCTTCTGCTGACGACTATTGAGGAAAAAGAGCACTTCATACCCGATTTCTTTGACGGTCGGGTTCTTATTCTGAAATTTGACAGGAAACTTCAGGAAATGACCTTCCAGCGGTTCGTAAAGGAGGTCCTGGTTGATAAAATCGGGGTCAAAACTCTGGTCGTGGGCTACGACCATGCTCTGGGCCGAAACCGCGAAGGCAAGATATCGCAATTGACAAATCTTGGCAAAGAGTATACTTTTGATGTCGAGGTTGTCGAGCCGGTATTGATCGGCGGCAACCCGGTATCGTCATCGCGTATTCGAAAGGCCATTCTGGCCGACGGCTATGCGGAGGCAATGGAGTTGCTGGGTCACGACTACGCCATTTTTGGTACGGTGAAAAGAGGCATCGGCCTTGGGCGCAAGCTCGGATACCCAACCGCGAACTTAAGGTACAACGATAGGAAACTACTGCCCCCGGAGGGCGTGTATACCTGCCGGGTCTTGATTGGCGATGTTAAAAAAAACGGAATGATGTTCATCGGTCACAACCATTTCAACCCCGAAGAAGGTATGTCGGTTGAGGCCAACCTGTTCGACTTTGATAGTGATATCTACGATCAGGACATAACGGTGTACCCGGCGTGTTTTTTGAGGAAGAATCAAAAGTTTGAGTCAACCGACCAACTGGTGCATCAACTCGAAATAGACAAAAAGAACGCTATCGATATAATAGAGAAGGAGAAAACGAATGACTCTCAGCAAAGAGCAAAAAGCTCAGATTGTTGCTGACCACCGCCTGCACGAGAAGGATACCGGTACTCCGGAAGTGCAGATCGCACTGTTGACGGCCCGTGTCAATGATTTGACCAATCACATGAAATCGCACACTAAAGATTTCCACACTCGTCTCGGTCTGCTTAAGCTGGTTGGAAAAAGACGCCGTCTGCTTGATTATTTAAAGGACAATGACATTGAAAGTTATCGTCAGATCCTAACCCGGTTAGGACTGCGCCGATAAGGCATAAGGAGTACAAAGAATTTATGGCACACAGAATTGAATTTAATTTCGGAGATGAAACCATGGTCTTCGAGAGCGGCGAACTGGCCAAACAGGCCAACGGCGCCGTCATCGTTCGCTACGGCGATTCCATGGTCATCTCTACCGTCTGCGCTGACACCGAACCCAAGCTGGGGTTCGATTTTTTCCCGCTAACCGTTGAGTATCGAGAGAAAGCATACGCAGCCGGCAAGATACCGGGCGGCTTTTTTAAAAGAGAAGGACGCCCCTCCGAGAAAGAGACCATTTCGGCGCGTACTATCGACCGCCCGATCAGGCCGCTCTTTCCCGATGACTTCAAAGGGGAAACCCAGTGCATCAACTACGTCATCTCGCACGATCAGCAGCATGACACTGATGTTCTGGCCCTGACTGGTACCGGCGCCGCGCTTGCGATTTCCGACGTACCGTTTCAGAAGACCATCGCCGGTGTCCGCGTTGGACGTGTTGACGGTCAGTTCGTTATCAACCCCACTTTTGCGCAACTCGAAGACAGCGATATCTACATAGTTATGGCCGGCTCGGCCGATGCCATTGCCATGGTTGAGGGTGGGGGTCGCGAGGTTTCCGAGGAAGACCTGGTTGCCGCGTTGCAGTTCGGCCACGACCACATTAAGATTCTGGTCGAGAAGATCGAAGAGCTGAAGGCGCTTTGCGGCAAGGAGAAGTTTGAATACACTCCTGTCACGATCCCCGAAGAACTGTCCAATCGCGTCAAGGAGATGATCGGTTCTCGTCTGGATGAATACAATCATGTCCCGGACAAGGCAAGTCGGCGCGATTCCAAGAAGAAGATGCAGCAGGAAATCGTCGAGGCCCTCGCCGAGGAGTTCCCCGAGAGCCAGAAGGATATTGGAAATATCATTCATGATCTAGATTCGGACTCCATGAGAACAATGGTTCTTTCCGAGAAGATTCGTATTGACGGCCGCCAGCCTGAAGAGATCAGGGATATCAGTTGCAACGTGTCCTTCCTGCCGCGCGCGCACGGTTCGGCCGTGTTCACCCGTGGTCAGACACAGGCACTGGTAGCGGTTACGCTGGGTACGAAGTTTGACGAGCAGCGGCTCGACGAACTGGACGGTGAATCGACCAAGAGCTACATGCTGCACTACAATTTCCCGCCCTTCTCGGTTGGCGAGACCCGTCCCATCCGGGGCACCTCACGACGCGAGATCGGACATGGCGTGTTGGCCGAACGGGCCTTGCTCCCGATAATACCGACAGAGGAAGGCTTCCCGTATACACTGCGCATCGTATCCGATATTCTCGAGTCCAACGGATCGTCGTCGATGGCCTCCGTTTGCGGCGGCTCCCTGGCCCTGATGGACGCCGGTGTGCCGATTAAGGCGGCCGTCGCCGGTATCGCCATGGGCCTAATCAAGTTGGATGACAATGTCGTTATCCTCACCGATATCCTTGGCGACGAGGACCATTTCGGCGACATGGATTTCAAAGTGACCGGTACCGCCGAAGGCGTAACCGCCATCCAGATGGATATCAAAATCGCCGGTCTCGATATCGAGATTATGAAGACGGCCCTGAGCAGAGCCCATGATGCCCGCCTGCATATTCTCGAAAAGATGAATGCCACTCTGCCCAAGCACCGTGATCAGCTATCGGAGTATGCACCACGAATTATCACCATCAAGATCAACCCGTCAAAGATCGGCGAGGTGATTGGCCCCGGGGGCAAGATGATTCGCTCTATTGTCGAAGAGACCGGCGCCAAGATCGATATCTCTGATGATGGTACGGTGCTTATCTCTTCAGTCGATGCGGAAGCCGGGCTCGCAGCCAAGGCTCGCGTCGAGGCAATCGTTGAGGAACCGGAAGTCGGCAAGGTGTACAAGGGTATCGTCCGTCGCATCACCCAGTACGGCGCTATCGTTGAGATGGGCCCGAACATGGACGGTTGGTTGCATATCTCCGAACTCGAACACCACCGTGTCGGCAGGGTTGAGGATGTCTGCAGGCTTGGCGACGAATTCGACGTCAAGGTGCTGAACATCGAGCCCGATGGCAAGGTCCGCCTGTCACGCAAGGCGCTTCTGCCCCGAGAGGGCGGCGGCAACGGCGGCCAGGACAAGCGCGAGGAGAGGTCCCGCAGGTAACCATGGCGATTAACCGCTCTGGCTCCGCCAACGGAGACTATCAGAAGACAATCCTGAAGAACGGACTGAGAATCGTCACCGAGACGATTCCCTCAGTCCGTTCTATTTCTCTCGGCGTGTGGGTCGATGTCGGCTCACGCAACGAGACGGCTCAGGAAAACGGTGCTTCCCATCTCATTGAGCACCTGGTGTTCAAGGGGACAAAAAAGCGCACTGCCAAGCAGATCGCGGCCTCGCTCGAGGAACTGGGCGGTTCGCTCAATGCCTTTACGTCGCGCGAGCAGACCTGCTACACGGCCCGGATTCTCGATGAACATCTCGAGGACGCCATTGACGTCCTTTCGGATATCACCTGTCGGGCCACCTTCACGCCGACCAACATCCGGCGCGAGAAGATGGTCGTCGCCGAGGAAATCAAGGAATCGGTGGACAACCCGGGTGATCTTATCATTGATCTGTTCTGCAAAACTTACTGGAGCAGACACCCCCTGGGACGGCCCATCATGGGCTCGATTGAGACTATCACCAATCTCCCACGGGCAGGGATTCTGGACTATGTGAAACGTAATTACCGGGCGGGGTCAATCGTTATTGCCGCCGCCGGTTCGGTTTCGCACAGCAAGCTGGTGCGCCTGGTGAAAAAGTACTTCGATTTTGCCGAAGGCTCTGCGCCTCTGCCGGAAGAGCAGCACCGCCGCGTCAGCAAGAAGATTGAGATCAAATCCAACAAGAACCAGCAGACCCACGTCTGTCTGGGTTTCCCCGGCGTTGAACTGGCCTCAAAAGACAAGATGACCGCCCTGTCGCTCAGCACTTACCTGGGAGCCGGGATGTCATCCGTCCTGTTCCAAAAGATCCGCGAGCAACTGGGCCTGGTGTACACGGTGTACACTTTCAATGATTTTTATCGGGATGCCGGTATTTTCGGAAGTTACCTGGGAACCAGCAAGCCCAACCTCAAGCGCGCGGTGGATATCATTCTCAAGGAATGCTACCGCATGAAGAAGTCCCGGATTTCCACGGACACCCTGGATAAGGTGAAGGCTCAGCTCAAGGGGCACATCACCCTGGCGATGGAGTCTACAACCAGTCACATGAGCCGTCTGGGGCGTCAGGAACTCGTGACCGGTCAGTACCAGACCCTCAGACAGACACTGAACGATATCAACCGCATTACTCCGTCGGCTGTCATGGAACTGGCCAACCGCATCTTCGACCCGTCCCAACTGGCGGTGGCCGTGCTCGGACCGGCCGACAAGGACGTACTTGATCATGTCTGATAGTGCGGAGGACCCGGATC
>JAUXCD010000103.1 GCA_030619085.1 Candidatus Zixiibacteriota bacterium | reverse complement strand
TTAATCATAGCGCCAGGAGCTTCTGTCACCATCTACCTCACCGGTGATTTGGTTATGGAAAACAGCACTCGCATCAATCCCGGTGGCTCGCCCATCGATTGCATTTTCTTCTCCAAAGGTTCGCTGTTCAAACTTGAGAATACATCTGAATTCTATGGTGGCTTCTACGGACCGGATGCCGTTTTCAAGGTCGAAAATAATACCGCTCTCTACGGGTCTATTGTTGCCGAGGACGTCATTCTTGAAAACGCTGCCTGCTTCCACTATGACCGGCTTCTGGGCGGCTACTGGAAAGGGTATACGGGTGATCAACTCATCGTAGCCTGGCGCCAGATGTAGATATTAACTCCCGCACGAGTTATCAAACTTGATGCCGGCTTGCCGACACAGCTGAACCTCTTTGGCCACTGTCGGCAGCCGGCCTTTTTTATTCCATTCTCAGAGAGTTACGGGCCATCCGGCGGCGTGGTTTTTTGTTTATGCGAGAGTCGGTTAGATCAGGGTAGAAATTTTATTCAATGATAAGATTGTAAGGCATCCGGGCCAAGAGAAAGACACCGCCTTCCAGCGCGGAGAATTCGCACGGCAAGGTCGGTGATGCTTTGTCACTGCCGGTGAAAAGCGACGCTATCTGCCCCCACAGCCGTTGCCCCGCCAGCACTAGCAATGGTCTGTCCTCGGGGTAAACCACCACGCGGTAATCGTCCAGATGCAACTCTTCGGCCACGAAATCCAGCGCCTGCTTAAGACCACCGGACTCATCCGCCAGTCCCAGAGCCACCGCCTCACGGCCAGTGAAAACCTGCCCCCGGGCCAATGATTCGACCGAATCAACAGGCAAATGCCGACTGTCGGCCACCAGACCGACGAAGTAATCGTAAAAGGCCTGCAGGTGCGACGCGTACTTGTCGCGTTCATCGTCGGTAAACGGTTTGACCGTGCTGAGCATCCCGGCAAACCTGCCCCGCGTGAACAGTTCCTTCCCCATGCCGATTTTCTCATACAGGCCGCTCAGGTCCGCTTTGCCGCCGTAGATACCGATAGATCCGGTGACGGTGGCGTCGTTGGCAAAGATGCGACTGGACGACATGGCGATCTGGTATCCCCCGGATGCGGCAACATTGGCCATGGAAACAATCAACGGTTTCTTCGCGGCGGATTTTTCAAGCACATGATGAATATTATCTGCCGCCAGGGCCAAGCCGCCCGGTGAGTTGATTCGCAACACCACCGCTTTGACATCGCTCCGCGCCATAGCGCGTTCGAGCGCCCGGCGCATCCGACCCGGAGTCGTGCCGGCGGTCTGGTCAAACGGGGACATCTTCTGGCCCTCATCGGCAATGTCGCCGTCGGCCACCACCACCGCTACGACCGGCTTCGGTGCAAAAGCGTCATTGGTGAGCGTGTCACGCATATAATAATTGAATGAAATCTCGCTACGATCTGAAAGAAACTGATCTTTGACCTCATCGCGGTAGCTCAGTCCATCCACCAGACCGAACCGAAGCGCCTCTTCCGATGTGAACGGGCCGTGGTCAATAATCGTGCGCACCGAGTCAGGCGTCAGGGAGCGACCGGCCGCAATAGCACCGACAAACTGATCGTAGAGCTCGTCGAGCAGCCGGTTGAGCTGCTGCCGATTCTCCGGCGAGGCGCTTTCGCGAGTGTATCTTTCCGGCGCCGTCTTGTAACCGCCGATGTGAATAATGTCCGCCTTGATTCCCAGCTTATTCAGGGTCCCGGCGTAGAAAGTCAGTTCGGCCCGAAGACCCACCAGATTGAGTTGGCTGACAGGTGGAATAAGAAGCCTGTCGGCGACCGACCCCACGAAGTAAGCTATATTGTTGGGGTACGATACGTGGCAGGTAATCTCCTTACCGCGACTCCGAAAGTAACGCAACGCCTCGCGCAGTTCCTGGGCCTGGGCGAAGCCGACGCGGGGCCGACTGAGGTTTAGGACCATCTCGCTGATCGACGCATCCTCGGCCGCCCGGTAAACATTGAGAATCGTTTCGGTAAAAGACCTTTGCCGGTTACCTATGTACGGCCGCGGAGGATTCTCCGGGAGAGATCCTCTTATGTTTAGCGAGAGGCGGCGTCCGGGTTCGGGGATCAGTGACGGTTGTCGCAGATTGGTGGCACCGGCAAAAACTGTGGTGCCGCGTCCGTCACCGTCACGGTTAAAGCCGCTTTTGGAACCGACAAAGTACCGCAGCAGATTGGCTCTCATTCCAACCTGAAAATCCCTGTCCGAATCCAAACCGGCATACAGGTAGAGACCGGGTTTGGGTCTGACTTCCAGATGATACACAAAATCGGCGTTGCTGAGCCTGGTCTTTGTCGACAGAAACATGTCCGCCGCGAGGGTCAGTTTTCCGTTGGCCGGCCGGTAACCGAGAGAATACCGCGTTTCGGTCTCAGTCCTGACGCCGTCAACTCGGCTCCGGTTTACATTTGACAGCACCGCTCCGGCGCTGAAAGGGCTGTTGCCCCTGAGCAACAGGCTGAAATTCCAAGAGTGGCGATTGTTATAGGGCTCCGGGCCTTCGCGGAAGTACCGATAGGAACCTCCGACATATGCTTTTTGAGAGAAACTGAAACCCGTGGCGATTATGCTTTCTATAAAATCATCGCCTGACGGATTGTCCACTCTCCGGTAGGCAAAAGCCATCCGCTCGCCGCTGGTCACCAGCCCCCAGCTCTTGGCCAGGCGACCGTCATAGTAGTCGACAAGAAACTGGTAGCTCTGGGCACGGTACCATCCCAGAGCGGCCGGATTGACCCAGGCTGCTTCGGAGCCGAAGACAGTCGCGGCCGGCTGATAGTAGAACACGCCCGACGGGATAGGCAGGCGCGCCGACTGTACCGAGGAAACCGAGACCAGCGTCAGACAGAGTGAGATAACGGCCGTTAATGCAAGATTTTTCCCGCTGACTATCTTCATTTTTCGCTACCTATCACATAAATGTTACCCTCACCCCTGATCTCACCCTTAATTTTGCCGAGACCATCACCCGCCGTCAGATTCAAACGGTTGGTCTCGACGAAATCAGGTATGAATTTTAAGTTGGTGGCCTCAATGCGGCCCTGCTCGCCGACCGCCAGTGATAGCCTCGCCGACAGGTCCGACGGCACGACGATTTCAATATCTTCGTAACGGTTAAGCGCCACCAACTGCCCGTCACCCAGTTTCAACAAACCGATCACGATGGGTCCGGAGAAGCCTCGGATAAAGTTACCAGGTCCCTCGGCTTCGAAATCAGTCACCTCGATGCGACCGTAATTGTTGCTGACATTTAACTGACCATTCATGCCGTCAATGGTAACATCTCCGCCGTCGTTTTTGAACTTCGCGCTGCCGCTGATGTCGTATGCCTCGATGGTGGAATTGTTGGTGGTAATGGAGATTTCACCCGTCAACCGGCTGACCAGCACCCGCCGGTTATAGGTGACCAGTTCCACCGGCCCGGTAACGTCGTTTATTTCTATACGTCCCAGCGACGATGGAATCAGCATCCCCGAGAAGGGGCCGTTGGCCTCGACATCGAAATATGAGGCGTGAATTTCCACGGCACAGCTTTCGGGCACGGTTATTTCCGCTGTCACCAGGCCCGCTTCCACGGCCTCGCTCCACGGCGCCGGATTTGGAGCGCGCAGGGCGAGGACCACACCACCGGGAGTTTCAGCCAATGACAGTGCAATCAAGTCAATATAATCAATCGCTTTTGACTTGGTGTCAGTTCGAGCTTTCTTGACGTACGTCACCACCACTTGATCTGTCTCTGCGGTTTTGATCGTCAGCACTCCCGCCAGGTCCGACGCTGATTTGACAATAAAGCGTTTGGGGCCGCTCATGGTCGTTTTGGTTTTCAACTTTCCGGTTGAAAAGACGTTGGCCGACTCGCGGAATATCTCCTGCGAGTGGGCAAAGCCCGAAATCATCTGAATCGCCATCAAGAAGCACGATACTTTCAAAGTCACTCTCATACTATTTCCTCACATACTATGATACGTCCGGCTCATGATAATGGAGCCGGCAACCGCAGCATTCAGGGATTCCACTGTGTGAGCATGCCGGATGCGGACCCGTATATCAGCCCGCCTGAGAATCGCCTCGGACAGTCCCGTTGCTTCCGAGCCAATCGCCAGCATAAACGGCCGTTTCTGAAAACCAGCCGGTATTCTGTCGCTACTGGCCTGCACATCGGTGGCCACCACCGCGATCTTCCGTTGTCCGATAAAGGCGATAATTTCTTCTAAGTCCATTCTGGCTATACTCAGGCCGAATACGGCCCCGGCCGATGACCGCACCACTTTGGGCGCAAACGGCTCCGCCGAGTTGCCGGCCAGCAGCATCAGTTTGAAGTCAAAGGCTATCGCCGAACGGGCCAGCGTGCCCAGATTGCCGGGATCCGATATGTTCTCACACAATAATATCTTACGATAGTCACCACGGCTAAGTTCGGCCGGAATAACGGTCGGCGTTTTGAAGACAGCCACAATTCCCTGGGGTGTTGTGGCCGTAGCAATTGCGCGCAACACCTGGGCCGATATAGCTTCAGTGATGATTCTGCGGCCGCTGAGCCTTCCCAAAAGCTGCCGGCCCCGGTCCGATAACAGGTGCTCGGCGTAATACACCTTCTCCGGGAAGTAGCGGTGCCTGAAGGACTCCTCCAGCAGCCTGACCCCCTCGGCGGCAAACATCCCACTTTCCTTACGACCCTTCTTTGTGGCCAGAGATTTTACAGATTTTTGTTCCGCCTTCGTCATAGACATCATTAATTACCGCTTGGAGTGTTTGGAGTAATGAACTTATTCTCGGATCCGATTAGCAAGTGAAAACTCTTCTGCGAATAACCCTGGTGTCCCTCGTTCTGCTGACCTGTCAGGCCCGCGGCAGCGAGAAGCTCGTTATCGGCGGTCTTGACGGTCTCAATCCATACGACACCGCTCGCCATTATCCGGTTCTGCTGGCCTTGTCCGGTGGTGGCGCCCGGGGACTGGCCACGGTCGGGATGTTACGGGCTTTCGAGGAAAAAGGTATTCGCATAGCGGCCATCGCCGGCGTGTCCATGGGCGGAATCATTGGGGGTCTCTATGCTTCCGGCATGTCGACCTACGAACTGGTCTCGATGGCAAATAAGCTGAAATTCGACGAACTGTTCGCCGACTCGCCGGCGCGTCTGACGATGTTTCTGACTCAACGAGAGGAGCGCGAGCGGCATATCATCTCCATTCGTTTCAACGGCTGGCTCCCGGTGATCCCCCGGGCGTTGACCAAGGGACAGCAACTCACATCATTGCTCACGGATTTGACGACGAAGGCGAGTTATTACTCGGGGGCAGACTTCACCCGCCTGCCCATTCCCTTTAAGACGGTGTCCTCCGATATCGTCAGCGGCAGAGCCGTTGTCATGGAGCGCGGGTCGATGCCGGACGCGATGCGCGCCACTATGGCTTATCCCCTGGCCTTTACACCCGTGGACAAAGACGGTCAATTGCTGATGGACGGGGGTATGCTGATGCCGGTCCCGGTGGATCTGGTCCGGGAGATGAGTGATACCGTTGATTTCGTAGTGGCCATCAATACTACCAGCGACTTGCTGGCCAAGGATGATCTGCTCACCCCGGTGGATATTGCCGGCCAGGTGACATCAGTCATGATGGCCGACAAACTGGCCGCGCAACTGGCCAAAGCCGACTACGTCATAACGCCACCGATTGAGGATTTCAAATCCACGTCTTTTGGCGCCATCGATTCACTTGTAGATATCGGCTATCAATGCGGCTTGACTGCTGCCGACAGCATTATCAGTCTCCTTGAGCAAACGCGCCATAGCAGCAGTTTCTTCGTCGCCTCGGTTCAGGGTAACGACGCGCCCGACTCCACCGTCCGGCAACTTGACAGTGAATTTAATGGCCGACTGTGGGCACGCGATGATCTCGTCAGACACCTTCAGAAATTCGCCCGCGACCACAATCTCTTCCGCCTCGAGGCCGAACTGACGCCGGCATCGGCGGACATCTACACGGTGTCGGTGACAACACTCACCCGCCTGCCGACATCGGAGACCACCCTGCTTTTTGAGGGAAACACCATATATGACGACTCCGCGCTACAGGCGTGGGCTACTTGCGACGGACCGTGGATTACCCCAAAGATACTGCAGAATTGCCTGAACAAGGTTGTCGCGGGTTATCATGCCGACGGTTATGACCTGGCCGACATAAAAAACGTGGTGATGGACTGTAAACACAATATTATCACGGTGACTATCGATGAAGCGATTATCTTCGGCGTCGATGTGGAGAACAATGTCAAGACCAGAAGCTGGTTTATCCGTTCACACTTCCCGCTTAAGACACTGCAGCCCTACTCGACCGCCCGTGCTGCCCAGGGTATCCGCAATATCTACGGCACCGATCTGTTCAATCGGGTAACGGTGAACCTGATGCGTCATCCCAGCGGTCCCATTGTCAAGATCGGTGTGGAGGAAAAGTACTATCGCCAGGTTCGCCTGGGCTGGCACTGGGATGATGAGTACAATTCGGAAGAATTCGTCGAATTGCTCCACGACAATGTCATGGGCATGGGGCTTGAGTACCTTCTCCACGCCCAATACGCGCCGACTCGTCAGAAGTACTTCGGGGCATTCCGGGCCGACCGAATCTGGTCAACCTATCTCACCGCCCGCATAGGCTTGCACCATGACCGGTTGAAACGGCAACTGTTCACGCCTGATGGTAACGAGGCCGACACGCGCCGCGAAATAAAAAACGGTGGGTCGATCAGGCTGGGACAGCATATAGAAAGATTCGGGATGGTCACCGCGGCGGTGGGAGCCGACGATGTCCAGTACCGTCTGTCATCGTCGAATACGGAGGCGAAATTCGGACTGAGGACTTTCACGCTGAGTTCATCGGTCGACAACCTCGACCGGTTGCCCTTTCCAGAGCGCGGAAATCATCACTATTTCGAGTTGCAGTTCGCCGGTGAATTTCTCGGAGGCGACGTCCAGTACACGCGTTTTTTCTCATCACTGGAGACCTTCTTCCCCATCGGGAAGTATTTCAACTTCCACCCACGGATTCTGCTCGGCTTGTCAGGGTCGGGTCTACCGCCATCGGAGAAGTTCTATTTGGGCGGGATAAAGTCATTCGCCGGTTTCCGCACCTATGAATTGACCGGCGATAAGGTATTTGCCTTCTCCAACGAACTCCGGTTCAAACTTCCCCTGCGGTTCTACCTGACATTGCGGCACGACCTGGGTGAGGTCTACGACCACACCGACCAAATCAAGCTGCGCAACCTTCGCAGCGGCGTCGGCGCTATTCTGGCTTTCGATTCACCGATCGGCCCGGTGGAGTTCGCCTACGGCGTGGTTGATTCCGACACCGACCGCATCTATATCAATGTCGGCTTTGATTTCTAAGACCGCCTGATTCGCGGCGAAAGCGCATCATTTGCGTTTGCTTTGTCCGCTAAAAATAGTTGATGTAGTTTTTTTTAGTTCTTATAATACTGAGGTTAACAATAAACAGGGAGAAGTCATGAGATTCTTATTAGTAGTAACGATGATTGTCGCTTTGCTGGCGGCCGGATGCGGCAAGAAGGCCGATCAGGAAGCGCAGGTTACGCCCCAGATGACTGAAGATGAAGTTATCTGCCAGAAGGCTTCGGCAGAGTTGATATCCCGGTTCTCCAAAGATCTGAAGACCGCGTTGCTGTCGGCCATGAGTGAAGGCGGTCCCACCAATGCCATCAGCGTGTGCAAGACCAAGGCTCCGGAAGTTGCCGCAGCTTACTCCGCCTCGGAGTTTGTCACTATCAAGCGCGTGACTGACAAAAACCGCAATCCGGAAAACCTCGCCGACAGCGCCCAGATGGAGGTGCTGGCAACATTCGCCAACCTGGCCGATTCATCCACCCTGGTTCACGGCCGGTTTGCCGATGTCGAGGGCGGCCAGGTGTATACCTATTACCAGGGCATCAAGACCGGCCAACTTTGCCTGAAATGCCACGGCGGGCCGGATAAAATCGACAAGGGTGTGCAGGCGTTTCTGACCAAAGAATACCCCGAGGACAAAGCCGTTGGTTACAACGACGGCGATTTGCGTGGCATGTTTGTCGTGGAAATTACGTGGCCGCAGGGTAAGGAGTTTGCCCAGTCACTCATCGCCGACAGCCTGTAAGCAGGCGTCAGCGACAAGGCGCGGTACAGATTTGGCCTGATTCGTACGTGAACAAGTTCGGCAGTAGATTTGTTTTGAGTGCACAGACTACGCGTTGACAAATCTGTCTTCCGAAACGAGGTTGCTGCTTATGACTGCCAAACGAGTGATAATACCCTTTCTGGTCCTGGCTCTGATAGCCCTGACCTTGCTATCCGGCTGCGATGACGAGGAAAAGACCACCGAGCCGGAAATGGTCGTCATCTACGACTACCAGATCACCTCAGACAGTCTGAGCATCGACAAAAACCTCAAAGACGTCTTCTTTGTCGACTCGTTGCACGGCTGGGCGGTCGGTGTCGAGGGCACCATTATCCATACGCATGCTGCCGCGGCGATCTGGACCGCACAGACCTCCGGCACATCCGACGACCTCCACAGTGTCTTTTTCACCGACACCCTGACCGGATACGCCGTAGGGTCTTACGGCGTACTGGTTTCCACCACCGACGGCGGCGTCACCTGGGCTGTGGACACCATCACCGCCGGCGAGTCGCTTCGTGATGTCTATTTCAGCGGCCGCTCCCACGGCTGGGCGGTCGGGCAGGATGTCATCCTGAGAACGACCGACAGCGGCCACACCTGGACGCCGGCAGCTACGTGGCCGGTCACCACCCTCTACGCCATTGAATTCCCGGATCTGTCCCACGGCTGGGCAAGCGGTATCGGCAGTGCTATCATAGGCAGCAGTGACGGTGGGGCAAACTGGACAGTGATCGACAGCAACAATCAGAACCCGCTGCTCGATATTGATTTCGTCGGCAGTCAAACCGGCGGGGCGGTCGGAGTCGGCGGG
>JAUXCD010000107.1 GCA_030619085.1 Candidatus Zixiibacteriota bacterium | reverse complement strand
CGTCTTATCGACGAGTTGGGTGCGCCGAAGCCATTTACGTTGACCGAGCATGATTTCGATTTTGACGGCTTTCAGGAAGTTATCGCCACCGACGAAAATTACACGGCAACCTTCAAGCCGTCCCGCGGCGGCAGCCTGCTACAGCTCTGTCTGCGCCAGCATGATTTCAATATCACCGATACTCTCACCCGCCGGAAAGAAGGCTACCACCTGAAACTGGATCAAGCCGTGCTCGACGGCCAGCCTTCGGAAACTGCCTCGATCCACGACCTCGTCCTGACCAAAGAAGAGGGCCTCAAGGACCTGCTGGTGGATGACTGGTATCTCAAGCGCTGCTTCCTCGATCATTTTTTCACTGCCGATGTTGATCTGGCCAAATTCGTTACCGGCAAATTCGGTGAGGAGGGCGATTTTGTCCTGGAGCCGTACGACCACAGCGTCAATACCGAGGCCAAAGAAGTGACTTTCACCCGCGAGGGTCATCTCTGGCGCTCCGAGGGAATAATTCCTGTTCGCGTTTCCAAAAAATTCCGCTTTGCTGAAGACCGCCAGATCAGGGTGGAATATGAGCTTTCCACGTCGCATTCCCAGCCCGTGTGGGTACGTTTTGCCGTGGAAAACAATTTCAATTTTCAGGCCGGACATGCCGAGGACCGCTTCATACTGGTAGATAACCATCGACCGGAGAACTCTTACCTGGATTCCATAGGCGATTTTGCCCAGAGCGGCTCGCACGCCGTCTTTGACCAGTACCGTTCGCTGGCGCTGGCGATTGGCAATTCCCCGGCAGCCAGGTTATGGCATTTGCCCATTCACACCGTTTCCCTGTCAGAAGGTGGTTTTGAGAAGGTTTACCAGGGGACGACCTTTATCAGCCTGTTTGAACTGGAACTGACGGAAAACCCGACCCGAATTGAGTTTGCCCTCTATGGGGGTTCGTCCGAGACTATCCCCGATTCAATCCTTTCCGGGGCGGAAGTGAATTCCATCTGACCGGGCGGGGGTACCTGCCCGGCGATACCGTTTGTCTTTTGCCTTCATTGTTCTTATCTTAGAGCATGCTTGACCGGCTTGTCGACCTGATGTTGAACTGCCGCAACTGCGTTGTTCTGACCGGAGCGGGAATATCCGCGGAATCAGGGGTGCCCACTTTTCGCGGAAAAGAGGGGCTGTGGAGGAAATTCAGACCGGAAGAACTGGCCACGATGGAAGCTTTTGTCGCCAACTCGAAATTAGTCTGGGAGTGGTACAATTGGCGACGGACACTCATGGGAGAGGTCAAACCCAATCCGGGTCATTATGCCCTGAGCGAACTGGAGAAAATCGCGGAGAACTTCACCCTGATTACCCAGAACGTCGATGGCCTGCATCACATGGCCGGCACCGAGCAGATTCTGGAGTTGCACGGCAACATCTACCGTAACAAGTGCGTTGGCTGTGACTCACAATTCAGCGAAGAGGACATCGACCCGGACAACATCCCCGTGTGCCCCAAATGCGGCGGTAAGATAAGGCCGGATGTGGTCTGGTTTGGCGAGATGCTCGACCCGGAGGTGATCCAGGAGGCATACCACCGCTCGGAGCAGGCCGATATATTCTTGTCGGTCGGCACCTCGGCGGTGATTCACCCGGCCGCTTCGCTGCCGGTGGTGGCCAAGCAGTATCAAGCTACCCTGGTGGAGATTAACCCCGAGCCGACGCCGCTGACAGACCTGGCGGATTTCTGCTTTACGGCCAAATCCGGTGAGTTTCTGCCTGAATTGGTTAGCCGTTTGAAGGATACCTTAACTTCAGGGAGTTGATGAAACCGCCCGCGTGTCGACAGGTATAAGCTAAGGCAACGGTTTCACCGAAGAGGTGCGATGATTAAGCTTAGACGATATATCACATTGTCACTGCTGGCCGTTTTTACGCTCGGTCTCTCTGGTGGATGTGTGTATTACAATACGTTCTACAACGCCCGCAAGTCATTCAACGAGGCGGAGAAGGCCCGCAAGAAAAGCAAGTCATCCAGGGGCGGTTCCGGACAGTACAAGAAGGCGATTGAAAAATCGCTTAAAGTAGTCGAGAACTATCCCAACTCAAAGTACTACGATGACGCCCTGTACCTGCTGGGTGTGTCGTACTACTATTCCGAACAGTACCCGAAAGCCGAACGCCGCTTTAGGGAAATTATCGCCAACTATCCCGAGTCCGAGTATATCAAAGATGTCAACCTGTACCTGGCCAAGTCCAAGTTGATGCAAAATGATATGGCCGACGCCATGCAGCTTTTCGAGGAGATCTTCAACAGCGAGTATGATCGCCAGTTGAAGGTCGAGGCGGCCATGGCTATCGGGACCTATCACTTTGACAAGAAAGATTACAAGCTGGCCGAACCGTATTTTCTGGCTGTGCGCGATTCTCTGGGCGATGATGCTCAGGTGAAAACGGCCCAGTCATATATCGCCGATGCCTATTTCAATATCTACCGGTTCCAGGATGCTCTCGGGGCGTATCTGCAACTGTTGGGTCTTAATCCTGACAAGCAGGAGAAATACCATGTCCTTGCAAATGCGGCCACCTGTTCCTATCGGCTGCAGCGGATTGACGATGGCATGGATTACCTGCAAACACTCATCGACGACGAACTGTATTATGATTCTCTAGAAGTGCTCAAGCTGAAGCTGGCCGAGGGGTATGAATTTGACGACGACCTGGAGCGGGCGGCCGTTATTTACACAGAAGTTGCCGGCAACGAGGCTGCCCGAAAAACCTCGGGGGAGGCTAACTATCGACTCGGGCTGATCTATCAGTATGACTATGACGACCTCAAGGCCGCCAAAGATTACTACGATAAGGCCGTTACGGTGTCGCGGTCGTCCGGTGTAGGTAAAGACGCACTTCAGAAATCGTCCGATATCGGTAAGCTGACAATATATGCCCGTTCTCTGGAAATTGACTCAACCACCACACAGGAACAAATCGATGAGGCGGCGCACACGCAGTATTTGCTGTCGGAATTGTACTGGTTCCAGTTGAACAAACCGGATACGGCTATGCTCGAGATGCAGTACCTGATAGACTCGTTTCCGACCGCTTATGAAGTTCCCAAGGCAATAATAGCGCTGTCGCAGATGTATCGCGATTACCTGGCGGACACCGCCACCGCCGATTCCGTCCTTAATATCCTGCTCGTTGACTATGTCGGTTCCGACTACATCCCTGAAGCCCTGGAGATCCTGAAACTTACCGGTACCGAGGCCGACACCGGTTATGCCGAGTTGTATATCCGACGCGCCGAACAGTTCCTCGACGAGAAGAACATCGACTCCGCCCGGAGCAATTACCGTTACGTGGTCGACAACTATCCTGATTCCAAGTATTATCTTCAGGCCCGTTTCGCGCCGATCTGGTTGACAGAGATGTACGAAAGTCCGGGGGATTCCTCCATCATCATGGCCTACAGTGAATTCGTCGACTCTTTCCCGGGTAGTTACTGGGCCGACCAGGCGCGTATCCGAACAAATTACCGGCCCCAGGCGGCCGTAATAGAAGAGGCTACGGTGGCGGAACCGGGCACGGAGGCTTTTGATGAAACTCGCCCCGGTGCTGAAGACCGAACCACGCAGGACTCGACAACTTATGTGGATCCCCTGGAAGGCATGTATATCGGCCCCGACGGCGACTCGATCATAAATCTTCCCACAGGCGTCATGCCGACCATCATCCGCGAACAGTTTGAGTATCCTCTGGAGGCGTACCGGGAGACCTGGCCAACCTGGGAGTTTTATTTTCAAATCCTGCTTGATTTTTCCGGTCGGGTAGTGGATTATAGGCTGAAAAATCCTACCCTTAACGAGGAACTCAACCGGCGAGTTGAGGAAACGGTGGCTTCGATGACATTTGATGTAGGTGACATTCGATTAGAGGAACAGGAGAACTGGCACGTGTACAAGTATACGGTCACTAATCCCGGTTTTATGAGATGATTAAACCAGCGTGTGAAGA
Source organism: Candidatus Zixiibacteriota bacterium (assembly GCA_030619085.1). Lineage (GTDB taxonomy): Bacteria > Zixibacteria > MSB-5A5 > GN15 > FEB-12 > JAUXCD01. The sequence goes on along the minus strand of JAUXCD010000107.1, from coordinate 4,933 downwards.
CGCCTACCTGATACAAAGTAAAGACCTCAGAAATAGTTATTATTCACTGACATTCGGTTCCTTTTCGAAAGCCGGGCAGTGTCGGCCGGGGCATTTTGTCCATGTCCAACTGCCCTGCAGTGATGTGTTTCTTCGTCGCCCCATGTCGGTGGCATCGGTCTCCCGAGGGAAAAAAGAAATTGAGATAATCCTCAAAGTCCTGGGCCGGGGCACCAGGATGATGAGCGATCTGAAAAAAGGTGACCGGATCAATATCCTCGGGCCGCTCGGGGTTCCGTTCCGACTTCCCCGGCGCTCCCAGACCGTTATCATGGTTGCCGGCGGCGTCGGCTTTCCGCCCCTGCTTTACCTGGCGACGGAGATGGTTGCCAAGGGGCATGACCCGGTGCTTATCGAGTTTTTCTACGGCGGACGCTCGGCAGGTGACATTGTCGAGAAACCCCGCATCAAAAAGCTCGGTCTCAAGTTTCATCCCGTCACTGAGGATGGTTCGTTGGGCAGTCTGGGATTGGTTACACAGGCAGTCGAAGAATATATTACCTCCCGCAAAGGGACCGTAAAGCCGGTGATGTACGGCTGCGGCCCGGAGGGAATGCTCAAAGCGACCGACGAACTCGGGCGCAAGTACGGTGTCGGCGGCCAGTTGTCGCTGGAGGCACCGATGCCTTGCGGAATCGGGATCTGTCTCGGCTGCGTCGTGAACCTTCGTCAGGGCGGTCACGCCCGGGTCTGCTGCGACGGTCCGGTTTTTGACATAGGGGAGGTAATCCTGTGACACCTGATATGAAGGTTACGATCGCCGGCGTCGAGCTGGCCAACCCGCTCATGACCGCGTCCGGATGCTGTGGTTACGGCGAGGAACTGGCCAACCTTTATCCTCTGTCAAAGCTGGGTGCGCTGGTCACCAAGTCTATCACGCTAAAACCGCGGCTGGGTCATCCGGTGCCGAGAACCGCCGAGACCGCGTCGGGGATGCTCAACGCTATCGGCCTGGCCAATGTCGGGATAGATGACTTTATTCGCGAGAAGATCCCGTTTTTGGCCAAACAGAAAACGGTAGTAATTGTCAATGTCGCCGGTTCGGCCATAGATGAGTATGTTGAAGTGTCGGCGCGACTCAACGACCAGCCGGCCGTTGATATGATCGAGTTGAATATCTCCTGCCCCAACGTCAACGAAGGTGGCATGGAATTCGGTGCCAACAGCCGGCTCACCGAGCAATCGGTGGCGGCGGTGCGGAAAGTTTTTTCCCGGCCGATCATTGCCAAGCTCTCGCCCAACGTCACCAGTATCGCCGATATCGCCGATGCCGCGGCACAGGGCGGAGCGGATGCTTTCTCGGTCATAAACTCACTGGTAGGGACTTCGGTCGATGTTGATAGTTGGCGACCGCGTCTGACCAACAACAAGGGTGGGCTGACCGGGCCGGCTATCAAGCCGGTCGCGCTGGCGATGGTCAACGCTGTCTATGAACGCAGCCGTCTGCCCATAGTCGGAATCGGCGGTATTGCCACCTGGTCCGATGCTGTTGAGTTTATGCTCTGTGGCGCCACGGCGATGCAGGTGGGCACGGCGCTGTTTATCGACCCGTTCACGCCTGTGAAAATTGTCAACGAGATGAAAACGTACCTGAAAAAAAAGAAAATTAGCGCAGCCCGCGACTTGGTGGGCAAGGTGAGGAAGTACTGATGAACGCTACCGACCAATTGATACAGATACAGGAACGAAACAAGTCGATGATCTGCCTGGGGCTCGATCTCGACCCCAAACGGATGCCCACCGAATATGCCAAAAGCGCCCGGACCATGTTTGATTTCGCCCATCGGGTTATCGAGGCTACCTCCGATATGGTCTGTGCCTATAAGCCTAACATAGCTTTTTTCGAGAGCCTCGGAACCGATGGCTGGTCGCTGCTGAAGTTGATCATCGAGCGCATCCCGGAAGAGATTCCGGTGATCGTCGACGCCAAACGAGGGGATATAGGTAACACCGCCTCTCACTATGCCGCAGCCCTGTTTCAGAGATTGAACGCCACCTGGGTCACGCTGAGCCCGTATATGGGCTATGATTCTCTGCGTCCGTTTCTGGAGTACAAAGACAAGGGCGTTTTCATTCTGTGCCTGACGTCCAACACCGGCTCCAAGGATTTCCAGATGCTCAATGTGGACGGAAAACCTCTCTACCAGATAGTGGCCGAGAAAGTCGCTTACTGGAATAAGGAAAATAACTGCGGCCTGGTGGTTGGGGCTACTCAGCCGGAGCAGTTGAAAATCGTCCGCGACATTGCCGGCGATATGGCCCTGCTGGTGCCGGGCGTGGGTGCGCAGGGTGGTTCGCTGGAACTAGCTGCCAGAAACGGCACCGCCAATTTCACCAAGCCGGCTCTCATCAATGTCTCACGTTCAGTCCTGTATGCCTCCAGCGGCGAGGATTTCGCCCAGCGGGCCCGTCAGGAACTTCAGAAGCTTAACGAAATCGTGACCGGTGTTCGTAGCGGTAAGAACGAGCGTCCACCAATGCCGACTCCGCCGAGCACGCTGCCCGGTGAGCGACCGGCCAACTCCAACGTCGGTAGCAATCAGGGCTCAGACGATCAGAATAACAATCCGCAACCGCAGTAAGTAGTTCATCGGCGATGACCTTGAGACGCACGGCTTAGATCGGCGCCTTAAAGCTTTTTCCGTGTTTTTGGGATTTCATGTTCGGCGAAGGAAGGGGCTTCGCCGTCTACCAATCCATCTCAAAGCGCAGCAGAGAGTACACCCGGTAGTTGTGGAATTCACCCTTGTAGAAGTGATGATCACGCAGGGTACCGTCTTGTTTGAAATTAAGTTTCTCCAGCAGTTTCACGGCCCCTTTGTTGTACTCGGCAGTGTGGGCGTATACCTTGTTTAGGTCACGGTACTTGAACAGATATGCTATCAGCAGCTTCATAGCTTCAAAGCCGTAGTCTTTCTTTTGCTCATCGGGGTCGACAATTATCCCCAACTCGACACTGCGGTTCAGGTCGTTGTATCCGAAAAAGCTTATCTGTCCGACCAGCATTTTGTCTTTTTGCCGGATTATGGAAAACCACTGCTGGTTAGGTGATTTCTCGCTTTTTTTTTGTGCCTCAGCGGCATCGGCGGCGGTGGTAAAAGGCAGGGGGTGACAGCAAAGGCTCTGCGGTTCCGTCTGGATCTTCCACATCTGCGCATTGGCCGTGTCTTCCGCCGTGGACGGGCGCAGGTAAACAGTCTTGCCCACCAACGAAGGTTGTGTGGGGAACTTATGTTTCTTGTCGTTCATATATTCTCCCGTCCGGCCCCGTGTGAAGGTGAGCCGAGTCTATTTCTGCAGTTCGGCTGACTTTTCTTTGTAGAACTGCACCGCTTCCTTGATGCAGTTGACGGCGTCAAACCTCCCTATTTTCTTTGGTAATGATAACGCCCTGAAAGTTTGTTGGCAATTTTATATTTGTGCCACCACCAAAAAACGACATTTGACTTTTGGGTTTGTTTGTACGAGTATTTGGCAGCTATGAAAAAAAGTATTTTCCTTTTAATTGGCGTGATCCTGCTGTATCTGGTTCCGTCGCTAACAATCAAGGCGGTCTACGGTCCGTCGTACGGTTTCATGAGGGGAGAAGACTGCTATATTGGCGACGGCAACGGTGGCTGGGTGAAGCATGGAAGCCCCGAAGGGCCGCCTCCCGATGTCCCCAGTGTTGAGGTGCCTTTGATGGTTGGCTATGTGCCCATTTTCCTGCCGGGACTGCTTTTGATACTGTTTCTTTTTACGCCGCTGTCAAAATACCTGGAGCCGGCACCGACCAAAAGCCCCCCGGAATCTGAAGAAACCGCCGAGCCTGACGGCGAACCCAAATAAAAAGAGCCACCCTTACAGGTGGCTCTTTTCCAAAACGGAAATCTCTATCCGATAACTTTCTTCAGAGCTTTCAGGGCAGCGTCGTGGTCCGGCTGGTCGATAAATTCCGGGACAATCTGGAGATAGGTGATGGTGTTGTCTTTGTCCAGCACGAATACCGACCGGGCCAGCAGGCGCATTCCCTTGATCAACACACCGTAATCGGTGCCGAACTTGACCTCGCGATGATCCGAGAGGACCTGCATTCTGTCAATGTTCTCGGCTCCGCAGAACCGACCCTGCGCGAACGGCAGGTCGGCCGAGATTGTGTACGCTTTTGCCTTGTCGGTCAGGCCGGCAAGTTTTTCATGGAAGGTTTTGGTCTGAAGACTACACACGCCGGTATCCAGCGATGGCACCACCGAAATGAGTTTGGGTATATCTCCGGCATCGGACAGTTTCACCGCGGCGAAGCCGCTGTCCAGCAAAACGAATTCCGGGGCCTTGTCGCCCACTTTCAGTTCGGGACCGATCAGCGTGAGCGGATTTCCCTTGAGGGTTATGGCGTTCGGACGCTCCATTTGCTTTCCTTTCGATTTGAAGTTCCCTGTGTTTGAGAATATGTGAAACATAACAACGCACCGTCAAAAATGTTCGTGTTTTTTTTATGTCCCGTTTTTTATGGGCAAATATCGTTTGTCGAAAGACGGTATGTGGATTATTGTTCCTATACACGTAAGAGGCTATTAACTGTGGTAACAATGGAGGCAATATGGGAGAACCTGTGGGATGTGCCCGCCCCACCGGCAAAGTGTTGGGGCAGAAGGCTGAAGAAACAGTTTCCGAGAAAGTGAACGAAAAGGAGGTGGTGAAGATGCAGGTACAAGTGGGCAAGAAGGCTCCGGATTTCGAGGCTCCGGCTTTTTTGAAAGGTAAATTTACACAGGTTAAACTGTCCGATTCGCTCGGTCACTGGACGTTGCTTTGCTTCTACCCGGGTGACTTCACCTTCGTCTGACCGACCGAATTAGCGACGGTCGCCGCTACATACAAAACGCTCACTGATCTCGATGTCAAAGTTTACTCT
>JAUXCD010000067.1 GCA_030619085.1 Candidatus Zixiibacteriota bacterium | reverse complement strand
CGGAGCACCCCGATACCATCTCCGGAAACACCGTGAACGTCCGAATTGTATCCGAAGCCCTCTATCATTTTGGTTTTTCGGACCCCGATGGTAATCTCATCGGTATCGTCATGGACACGGTGTTTGATACTGCGTGGTACCAATGCGTGATGTGGGTGTTCGATGAGTGTCTGATGTGGACGCAGGTTTCCGGCCCGCCGGCCGACAGCTTCTGGGTGGATACGATACTCGTTCCCGTTTTGGACACCAACGCCGTGAAGATATACGATGGCGCCATTACAATCACGACTCCGCCCTGGACCTGCGGCGATATCAACAATGACGGCCGGGTTCTGGACATTAGCGATCTCACCTATTTGGTCGCCTATATGTTCGCGGGGGGACCGGTGCCGTACTGGATCGAAGCTGCCGACGCCGATGCCAACGGTACCATAGATATTTCCGATATGGTGTCCTGGGTTGACCACCTGTTTGGCTTCGGCCCTATGCCCACCTGCCAGTAGCCTCACGAGGCAAAACTCAGAATATGAGGTAAACGGCGATATCAGCCGCCTTTTCACTTGTTGGTGCGCGAAAAGGTTGACCGACTTCGGGTAATACCCTATATTGACTACAGTTTCGTCCAGTACAGCAGAACAAATCGATTTTCCACAGAATCAAGGCAGGGGTAAGATATGAATATTCGTTGGCAGACCGGCCTGGCGGTAATTCTCACGCTCACCTTGGGTGCGGTGGCACTCAGTTTCAATACGAACAGGCAGACACCTTCCTACTTCGAAGTCACGCAGCCGCTGGCAATCAACCCAGCCGGCAATGCCCGAACCGCCTGTACCCTGCTCAAACACAACCCCGATGACACAGTTCTGGGTTTATCCTCCGGCTACGAGCAGTGCAACGCAACCGTCACCTGGTTCGACCCGGCCGAATGCGGGTCCCCGACCTATCCCTTTGGAATAACATCACTGGATTTCAGCCTGCTGAGCTTTACCGGCTGGCAGTGGCCGGTCGAAATCGATATCGTTATCTACGACGCCTTACCCGGCGACGGAATATGCGCCGGCCCCCAGGCAGAACTGTACCGAATACCAGTGGTGTGCGACTTCCAGAGTTTCGGATTTCCGACCGTGGGTTCGGTTATATTCCCCGAAACCACGTGTGTCGACCGGCCGTTCTTCATCGGCATTGAATACACGGACTCCGGCCCCGGACCCTTTCCTTCGGTGATATTTGACACCGAAAGCATTCCCGACACCTGCGATATTTGGCAGTATTACTGCGGCTACTGGTGGGAGTGGTATGATTTCTGGGTCCTCCTGCCCGGCTACCCATTTTTCTGGGTCAACGGCGAGACCTACTCCACCGCTTGCTGCGATGACCCGGACGAGGACGGCCTTTGCAGTTTCGATGACAACTGCCCTCTCATAGCCAATCCGGGCCAGGATGATTCTGACCTGGACGGTGTCGGCGATGTCTGTGACCCCTGCCCGCTGGACCGCTATGACGATGTCGATGGCGACGGTCTCTGCGCTGACGTTGATAATTGCGATGGCATATACAATCCGCTTCAGGAGGACGTCGACGTCAATGGAATCGGCGACGTGTGCGAGAACTGCTGCACCGGCATGACCGGCAACGTGGATTTCGACAGCCCGGATGCTGTTGATATCTCAGACCTGACCTATCTGGTTGACTACCTTTTCGGGGGCGGCCCGCCGCCGCCTTGCGTAGACGAAGCAAACCTCGATGGCAGTTTGGAAACAGCTCCGATCAACATCTCCGATCTGACATACCTGGTAGAATACCTTTTTGCGGGTGGTCCGGCCCCTGTTATATGCCCCTGAGCGATTCCGCTGACCGCAAACCCGGGCCGCCTTTTCCGTGAGCAAAGTCATCCTTGACGGAGCGGCTTTTTTGCGCTAATCTCTCTTGTGAATATTGATTGCGTTGCGAACCGGTAGCGCTACTGCTGCGACCTCAAACTGTTTAAGGAGTTCCCGCATGTTTTCCACACGCAGACTTACTGCTATCATACTCGTTCTGATCGCCGGCTGCCTCGCGCTGATGCCGGTCTCATGTATCCGCAAAATCAAAGCCATTCCCCCAGTAGCAAAGATAGAACCCAAAGTTGACACGATGTTTGGCGATATTCGCACGGACAACTACTATTGGCTCAGACAGCGCGGTGACTCGGCGGTCCTCGCCTACCTGACGGCTGAAAACGAATACACCGAAGCCATTACCCGCGATACCAAGGGCCTGCAAGAATCTCTCTATAAAGATATGCTGAACCGCATCAAGGAAACCGATCTGACGGTCCCATACCACAAGGATGATTATTACTATTATTCCCGGACGGTTGAAGGTAAGCAGTACAAGATTTATTGCCGCAAGAAGGGCTCGCTTGAGGCCGCAGAAGAAATCCTGCTGGATTTGAACACGCTCGCCGAGGGCCTGGATTATCTCGACCTGGGTGCCTACAAAGTTAGTCCCGATCACCGGACTCTTGCGTACTCACTCGATGACGACGGCTCGGAAGAATATGCGCTGTATTTCAAGAACCTGGCCACAGGAGAAATATCCAAAGAGAAAATCGAAAACACCTACTACCAGGTTGAGTGGGCCAATGACAACAAGACGGTCTTTTACGCCACTCTGGATCATATCAAACGCCCGGACAAGCTGTATCGCCACCGGGTAGGTGCTGACCCATCCGGCGACGCCCTGATTTTTGAGGAAAAGGACGAGGCCTTCAACGTGGAGCCGCGCAAAACCAAGGACGGCAAGTTTCTGCTCGTGCACATAGGGAGTAATGTCGCCAGCGAAGTGTACTATCTCGATGCCGACCGTCCGGACGGCGAATTCCGGCTCCTCAAAGCCCGCCAGAAGGAAACCGAGTACACCGTCTATCACCACGGCGGTTACTTCTACATCAGTACCAACGACGGCGCTGTGAATTTCAAAGTTATGCGAGTCTCCGACCGCAATCCTGCCCGACACGCCTGGAAGACCGCCATACCGTACGCCGATTCGGTGAAAATCGACGGACTGGAAATGTTCAAGGACTACATGGTGGTTTATGAGCGCATCAACGGCCTCAAGCAGATTCACGTGCGCGGTTTCAAGGATGAAACGGAATACTACATTGAATTCCCGGAACCGGTCTATACCACCTACCTCGACGACAACCCTGAGTTCGATTCGGAAGTGCTGCGCTTCAGCTACACATCGCTGGTCACGCCCGAATCGGTATACGACTATAACCTGAAAGATAAGACCAGGGAACTGAGGAAACAGGAGGAAGTCCTGGGTGGTTATGATCCTCAGCAATACCAGTCGGAGCGGATATTCGCCGAGGCATCCGATGGCGTGATGGTACCGATCTCGATCGTATATAAGAAGGGCATGAAAAAAAACGGCGCCAACCCGACCTGGCTGTACGGCTACGGCTCTTACGGTATCAGCTCAAACCCGTATTTCTCCTCCAACCGACTGCCTCTTCTGGATCACGGTTTCATCTATGCTATCGCGCATATCAGGGGCGGCGGCGACATGGGCCGGCAATGGTACGAGGACGGTAAGTACATAAATAAGAAAAACACGTTCACCGACTTCATCGCCTGTGCCGAACACCTAATCACCCAGGAGTACACCAATTCCGAGAAACTGATCATCAGCGGCGGCAGCGCCGGCGGCCTTTTGATCGGCGCTGTGGTCAATATGCGCCCCGATCTGTTCAGAACGGCCATTGCCGGGGTGCCGTTTGTCGATGTCGTCAACACCATGTTGGACCCGACTATTCCCCTTACCGTGACCGAATACGAGGAATGGGGCAACCCCAATATCGAAGAATACTACTTCTACATGAAGTCGTATTCCCCGTACGATAATGTCGAGGCCAAAACGTATCCAAACTTGTTGATAACGGCCGGCCTTAATGATCCGCGGGTGCAGTATTGGGAGCCGGCCAAATGGGCGGCCAAACTACGGGCGATGAAGACCGATGACAACCTTCTGATCCTGAAAACCAATATGGGTGCCGGTCACGGCGGGCACTCGGGCCGATACGACTATCTGAAGGATGTGGCGTTCTATTATGCCTTTGCCCTGAAAACGCTCGGTATGGACGGTTAAGGCGTGGAAATCGGGCGCTTTGGGATTTATAATCAGTACCCGGCGATTCAGCCCTCACCAAATGTTTGGGCGGGCAGCATCTAAGTCGTTGCACAATCGCTGGTTCTGGCAACATGGTGGCGGTCCGCGAATAGACGGAACCGATCATAAAAAAGAGAGATTCTACATTATGTGCTTGCCTTTCCTGAAAAAGGCCTTAATTTAGGAGACTGTCCTTCGAAAGGAGATATTTTTAAAAATGGCTAAGGTTTGCGAAATATGCGGGAAGAAGCCGATGTTCGGCAATAACGTTTCCCACGCCCACAACATCACCAAAAGACGCTGGATACCCAACCTGCAGTCGGTGCGTGCTATTGTTAACGGCACCCCCAAGCGCGTGACGGTTTGTACCTCTTGCCTTAAGGCCGGCAAGGTTATCAAGAATATCCGCGTCAAGAAAAGCCCGAGCCCGCCAGCTTAATCTCCTGCCGTGGCCGGATTGCGGACCTCAAGGAGCAAGCCCGGAATAAAATAACCGCCCGTAGTGGCGGTTTTTTCATTGCCTCAAATACCACCATGCAAAAATAAAGCCGCCGGGATAAACCCGGCGGCTTCGCACAAGCGCTGTCCTATAGCAAAGGGGAGGTGGTTTTTACTTTGAGCCAAACAGCCCCAAAACACTGTTTGAAGTCAGGCTTGAATGAGCCATGAGCGCCAGGCTCATTTTCATCTGCAACATCTCTCCGATGAAGCTGGAGTATGTCGCAAAAATGTCTGCGTCTCGTATCTGAGACTCCGCTGCCACGAGGTTCTGGTGCTTTACCTGCATTGCCGCTCTCGACGCCTCCAATTCATTCTTTTGAGTACTCCCCAGGTTCGTCTGCACCCCATCCAGTTCGGCCATAGCCTCATCAATGCGCGCCAGCGATTCCTCCGCCGACGCTGCCGATGAAAAGTCAATCCCCTCCAGCGAGGTGATGTCAGCCAGCGCCCCTTCTGATCCATCAAGCAGCGCCATGCCGTTGAACTCAGCTGAATCTGCCAGCGAGTTGTAGCTGTTCACGACGTTCTGGCCCTGAATAGCCAGAGCCTCCTGCGCACTCTGGGAGTTGCCGCCCTCATTGGCGGCCGCAACCGCCAGGGACCGCAGTTCGGTGAGATGGGACCTTAACCCTCCCACGGCCGCCGAAGCGGTCTCATACTTCGCAATCTGGAGCGTTGTGTTTTCAATGCGCTGATTGAGCGAGGCTATTTGACTTCGCATCTGCTCAGATATTACCAGGTCCGCCGGACCGTCCGAGGCCCAGTTGATTCGCAGACCGGAGGAAAGCTGTTCCATAGTCTTGATAAGCCGCCCGAACTGCAAATTTGCCCGGTTGGCCAGACTTGATCCGAAATAATTGTGGTAGATACTGAGACTCACCTTTTGCCTCCATTTCGGAGATGTTATCTCCGCCGTTCACCCTGGAGATAAGCAGCCTGCGTGCCACCGAAGAGAAAAGTTACGGGCTTGATTCCCTTGATGTTAGGAGGCACAGTGGACACCCTGTCGAAAGAACCGTCAATTGCAGAGGGAGAGATCCCATACATTGTGGGTAGAGGCATATTGACCGCCGCCTGATTTTCAGGCGGACAAATAGGATTAGTATAGTGTCGATAAAACTTGAAAACATTGCACTCCGGGCCTAAGTTGCTGCATAGGCAACAGCAAATCGTCAATTGAAAGCTTAGAGGTCATCGTGGCTAATCAGGAGAAGAAGATCGTCATCATTTCTGATGGCACCGGTAAAACCGCCAAACGGCTCATGGATGCCGTTCTGGCCCAGTACTCGCAAAAACGGGTTGAGTTCGATTTGGTAGATATACATCCCGAAGTCCGTGACCGTAAGAAATTCAATCAGATAATTAAGAAAATCGACACGCGGTATCTGGTGATCACATCCATGATTGCCCGTGAGCTGAGCAACTATTGCCACGAGCAACTCTCCAAGAAGGGAGTGCTGCACCTCAACGTGCTGGAGCCGATGGTGGCTACCATGTCGAAATTCCTCGGCGTCCATCCCGATTTTCGGCCCGGTATCCTTCAGGCAATCGACGACCGCTATTATGAGAAAGTCGATGCCATCGGTTTTACGGTCCAACATGACGACGGCCTGGGGCAGCTTCACGACGATGCCGACATTATTCTGGTAGGCCTTTCACGAACCTGTAAGACACCTATCAGTATGTACCTGGCCTGTAACTTCGGCATGAAAGTCGCCAACATTCCCATTGTCGCCGATGAACAACTGGCTAAAAACCTGCTGCGGAAACTTGCCCCCCTCAAACGCGCGACAATTTTCGGTCTGACGATGCAGGCCGACGTTCTGGCACACGTCCGCGAGGAACGTTCCCGCTTTCTGGCCAACCCTAATAAGTTACACACTGAAATAGAGGGATACTACGATATCAGGGACGTGCGGGATGAATTGCGCTTCTGCCGCAACCTCTACAGCAAGCAGGATTGGCATACGATTGATGTCACCCGTCGAGCGATCGAGGAAATCTCTCTGGAAGTACTGTATAAGATCGAACACAAAGACTGATTTGGCGGTGCGGTCATTCCCCTGTTTATTCTCTTGCCAAAACTTCAACTGACAGGTTTCTGAATAATATAGTGGTGCCGCCGGCAGGGTAGTTTAACCGGCGGCACGCTGGAGGAACCAAGGTAACAGAAAGTCAGAATGCTAAATCATTTTCTGTCGGTGAACGCCCAACGGGCAATTCCACCGCATCTATACGTCAATCTCCGTATCGATCAATTGTCTTCAAGACGACGGATATAGGCCGGGATAGTCCGGTCTTCCTCACTGAACAGCGGTATGCGATTGCGGCTGCTTCCGTTGCCATTGCCGTTACCATTGCCTATTTCGGCAAACCGCTCGTGAGCATACGCTCTTTCCGGCTCAACTTTCATAGTGGCCATAGCCTGGACAGGCTGGACTACCCGCTCTTCGGTGTGCAGAGGCATGACGGTCTGCTCGCTGAACAGAGCGGTCGGTTTCGCCGCTACCATCTCCTGTGATTTACTTGCGGGCTTGGCTTTCTCGTCCCCGTCACCGAAACCGGTGGCAATAACGGTGACTCGCATCTTGTCGTCCATTTCGTGGTCGACCACGGCCCCGAAGATGATATTGGCGTCGTCACCGGCTATTTCATAGATGAGCGAAGTTGCTGTGTTGACGTCAAATAACGTCATGTCCTCACCACCCGTGACATTTATCAGTACACCTTTAGCGCCACTGATGGACAGATTCTGGAGAAGCGGCGACGAGATAGCCTCGCGGGCGGCATCGACAGCGCGTTCTTCTCCCTCACCAAAACCGGTTCCCATAAGGGCATCGCCCCGTTCCAGCATAACCGTGCGCACGTCGGCAAAGTCGCAGTTGATCAGTCCGGGGATAGTGATGAGATCGGAGATACCTTTGGTGGCCTGGTAGAGAACCTCATCGGCCGTAGCAAAAGCCGCCGTCAGGGTGGTTTTCCTGTCGACGATTTCGAGCAATCGTTCGTTGGGGATAGTGATCAGGGTGTCGGCCTTGCCCTTGAGCTCCTGCAAGCCCTCTTCAGCCCGCCTGATTCTCTTGCCACCCTCGAATCTGAACGGTTTGGTGATGATGGCTACCGTCAGGGCTCCTGCCGCCCGGGCCAGTTCGGCCACGATCGGAGCCGCGCCGGTTCCCGTGCCACCACCCATACCGGCGGTGATAAACACCATGTTCGGCGTGCCAAGGGCCTCCTTGACCGCCTCTTGGCTTTCCTCGATAGCCCTCTTGCCAACGTCCGGATTGGCACCGGCGCCGAGACCGTGAGTAATATCACGCCCGATCTGCACCTTGACCGGGGCCAGGCTCTGATCGAGAACCTGGGCATCAGTGTTGATAGCAACAAATTCAACACCCTTGAGACCCGCCTTGATCATCCGATTGATGGCGTTGCCTCCGCCACCACCGACGCCGACGACTTTGATATTGGCGTAGTTCACAAAGTCGTCTGCAAACTTGAAGCTGTGTTTTTCCGTCGTCATGACTGGTTCCTCCTTGGCCTTCCTATTTCAAAACTGCTTTGATATCCAATTTTCAAATCTCTTGAGTAAGCTTTTAACCTGCCCCCGGTGGCCCGTTTGGTGCGGCTCATTCTGGAATCCGTAGATGAGCAGTCCGTGAGCCGCTGTGAACCGTCCGTCCTGAAGCTCATCGGGCGTGTGGTCGATATTTGTCAGTTGCCCCAGCTTGACCGGCATGTCGAACAACTGTTCGGCCAGTTCCACGGTCCCCGGAAGCAGTGATCCGCCCCCGGTAAGTATCAGCCCGCCGGCCAGCAAGTCACCGATATTGGCCCGCTTGATTTCACGTATCACCAGCGAGAGAATCTCCTCGGTGCGGGGCTCGATTATCGACGCCAGGACGTGCCGGCTGACTTCCTTGCCAACCGTGCCATCGGCGGCCGGCACCGGAATCATCTCTTCCGGGTCCACCAGCGACGCCAGCGCGGCGCCGTAGGTCTGTTTCAACTCCTCGGCGTGCTTCAGGGCGGTGCGAAGACCGATGGCTATATCATTGGTAACGTTTTTCTCGCCCAGTGATACCACCCCGGTGTGACGAATGGCGCCGTCGTAAAATACCGCCAGGTTGGTAATGTCGCCGCCGATATCGACCACAATAACGCCGATCTCGCTCTCGGCCTCCGCCAGCAGAGCGTGTGACAGCGCCAGCCCTTCCAGCACGACGTGGTCGACGTCGAGATGGCAGCGTTCGAGAGCTCGGTAAATATTTTTCGCCGTCGTAACCGAGGCCGTGACGATGTGAGCTTCCACTTCCAGGCGCACGCCGCTCATGCCGACCGGATCCTTGATGCCGCTCTGGTCATCGACCGAAAACTGCTGCGGTATCACGTGGATGATTTCCCGGTCGACGGGAATGGCTACGGTCTTGGCCGCCTCGATAGCCCGCTTAACGTCGCCGGTGGTGATTTCATTGTCAGAGCGGCTGACCGCCACCACGCCGTGGCTGTTGATGGAGCGAATATGCTCACCAGCAATACCCACCGTGACACTGTCTATCTCCGTTCCCGATACGAGCTGGGCGTCTTCGATCGCCCTGGTAATCGACTTGACGGCCTTCTCCATATCGACCACGACGCCCCGACGCAGGCCGTCGGCACTGGCAAGCCCGTGCCCGATGACGTAAATCCGCCCTTCCTCATCCATCTCGCCGACCAGGGCGCAAATCTTCGTCGTCCCGATATCCAGAGCAGCTATGATGTTTTCCGACGCCATGCTATCCCCTATTTCCGACAAATAACCATGTTGTCGTAGCGCAAATCCACGTGTTCAACACCGTCGAGGTCCGGTCGATACCGGCTCATGAATTCCACGAAGCGCACCAGGCCTTCATCCAGCGATTCGAGTCTCATGCGCAGTGAGTAAGGCAGACCAGCCAGGGTAACTTTTACATAGCTGGTCGCTTTCATATTTATCTCATCGATCATGCGAAAAAGATCGATGTTTTCATCGCGAAGTTTCTGCAACAGCCGGACCAGGATAATCATCCGCGAGTCACCGGCTCGCCCAAACGGAGTGCCGGCCGAAACGCCCGTAATCACCGGCTGTTCCCAGTCGGGCGAGATGCGTTCCACCGGAATGATTCGAGCGTCCTGGTCGAGGCCGAACAAAATATCGGTCCTGTCATCGAGTAAAAAGCAGGTCGGTTCGAATTCGTTGGTCTTCACTTCCAGCGTGTGCGGCCATGAAACGGAGATATCGACCTTATGAATCTCGCGAGCCGACAGCAGCATTGATGCCAGACTCTCAAGCGGCTGGCCCACAACAGGACCTGTGGCCAGCATGTCGAAACGCTCAGTCCAGTTGTTAATCGACTCATTATCGACACTGACGTTATCAAGGCGACAGGCATCCGTAAAATTGACCGTTACGGCCAGAGCGACCGCAAATACGCTCGTCGCCGCAAACAACAACTTGATTTTCCTGGTCAGAAAACTCATATCCGTTTCAAACCCTCAAGTATCTCCTGCTTGATGTGCGTGATGGAGCCGGCGCCCATAGTGATGATCAAGTCGCCCGGTCGCGCCATTTTCAACACCGCTTCCGGCGCGTGATCTTTGGTTCCCACGTAGCTGAAATCACCTTTGCCAATTTCTTTCGCTTTTTCTACGATGAGCGCCGAGGTCACGCCTTCAATCGGCTTTTCCCTCGCCGGGTAGATATCGGTCAGGATGCACTTGTCGGCCAGCGCGAGAACTTCTGCATATTCATTGACAAACTTCCGGGTACGGCTGAACAGGTGCGGCTGGAAAATAACAATTACACGGCGATTGAAAATCGTCCGAGCCATCTCCAGCGTGGCTCTTATTTCCGTCGGATGGTGCGCGTAGTCATCGACAACCATGATGTCGTTTACCTCACCGATAAGCTCGAAGCGTCGCCCCACACCTCTAAAATGCAGTAGGGCGTCGGTTATCGTTTCAAATGGCACGTCCAGTTCCCGACAGGCCGCCAGAGCGGCCATAGCGTTGGCGACATTGAACATACCCGGAACGTGAAGGATAACATCGCCCAGCAAATCACCGTGGTGATATACGGAGAAAGTGGAACGCGTCGGTTCCAGCTTAACATTCAAAGCCCGGTAATCGGCGTCGGTCGAGAAACCGAACGTTACGTGTGGCCGTGCAATCTGCGGCCTGAGCGTCGCCAGCGTCGGGTCATCGACCGAGATCACCACCGAGCCGTAGAACGGCACCCGGTTCATGAACGACAGGAACGAGTTAACCAGGTCATCCCAGTCTTCGTAGCAATCCAGGTGGTCCGGTTCGATATTGGTTACCACCGCCATCGAGGGAAACATTGCGAGAAATGATTTGTCGTATTCGTCCGCCTCGGCGATCAGGTACTCCCCTTCGCCCAGCGCCGCCCCCGTGCCCAGTTCGGCAACAATGCCGCCGACGATGATGGTCGGCTGGTAGTTGCCCTGTTGCATGATGCTGCCGATCATCGAGGTCGTGGAGGTTTTCCCATGAGTGCCGGCCACGCCGACGGAGAACTTCAGACGCATCAACTCTCCCAGCATCTCGGCCCGCTTGATGACCGGAATACCCAGACGTCTCGCCTCGACCACCTCGGGATTGTCCTCACCCACGGCCGATGATATCACGACCACGTCGGCATCGCTGATATTGGCCGCGCGATGGCCGTCATTGATGGTGATACCCAGCTTGGCCAGATAGCCGGTAACGCTGCTGGGAGTTGAATCGGAACCCTGCACCTGGTAGCCGAGATTGTGAAGAATCTCGGCGATACCGGACATACCGGCGCCGCCGATGCCGACGAAGAACAGTTTTTTTATTTTCCCAAACATCAGTTTCTCGCGCCTGAAGCTGTTTGCTTTTCGTTCACCAAGTTTTTCATGCCCCAAGTTTAGCTTCCAACCTTTCTCTGCTCGCCGATCATTTTGACAATGTCTTCAGCTATTATATCAACTGCCGCTTTTCCGGCCGCGGCCAGTTCTATTGCTTTCTGTCGCATGCGTCCGTATTCGTCCGATTCCATCAACATTACCGCCCGATCCAGAAGATCAACTTCGGCCAGGTCCTTTTCCTCAATCATCACTGCCACATCGCGTTTGATGAACGACTGAGCGTTTTTCTTCTGGTGGTCACCAGCGGCGTGCGGAAACGGAATGAGTATTGTCGGCAGTGCACAAGCAGCCACTTCCGCCAGCGTCAGCGCCCCGGACCGGGCCACCACCAGGTCGGCCACGGCGTACACGGACGGCATATCCTGGGCAAAGGGAAAAAGGGTAACAGAAACCTTTCTGTTCGCTATGGCGTTTACCTCCGTGTAATCCCTTCTTCCCGTTTGCCACAGTAGTTGATATTTGTCATCCAGTTCTTTCTTCTCCAGGCTTCTTAGCACGGCTTTGTTGATCGCCCGCGCGCCCTGGCTTCCCCCCAGCACCAAAATGGTTTTTTTGTTCGGGTCCAGGCCGAACTCTTTGATGGCCTTCGCCCGGTTTCCCGAGGCGATTTCCCGCCTGACCGGGTTGCCGGTCACCAGCATCGTGGCATCCGTGCGGAGATGCTCTTTGGCATCGGCAAAGCCCAGGTATATCCGCTTCGCCCGGCCGGCCAACTTCCGTGTGGTCAGACCGGGGAACGAGTTCTGCTCCTGCAAAACGGT
>JAUXCD010000054.1 GCA_030619085.1 Candidatus Zixiibacteriota bacterium | reverse complement strand
GACTTAAAGAAAGCCACCAAGATGAAGGCCGGCTCGAACTACATGGTCGAACGGCGCACCAAGTACTGAGCAGACCGCCCCCCCCCAATTCTCTCAGCAAACAAATGTACGAAGGAAAGTCAGTCCGATATCACGGTTGGTCAGCGCTAATCGCTCTTCTGAGCCGCAGTGCCGGTTCATAGGCCGGATTCATGCTGAGGCAGGTGTCCAGGTAGGCGTTGACAATTTCCCTGGGTTCCTCGCTATCGAGATACGCGGCGGCAATGCAATAGTGGGCCTGGTAGAGTTTGGGGTCCTGCCGCAGAGCGCGCTGCATTAGATTCACTCCAGACTGGAAGTTCTGACGCTCCAGATGTGACAGCCCCCAGTTGAAGTAATCGGAAGCTGATGGTTGGTCCATGCTGGTGGCTCGGGAGAACAGGCTGTCACTCTTGTCGTATTGATCGTGGCGGGCGAAGAAGGCGGCGGCGCGGAAGTACACTTTGGCATCGGCACCGGCCATCGACACGGCGCGCTCGAAGGCAATGGCGGCTGAGTCAGACTGGCCGCTTTTCTCCAGCGCATCGCCGAGATTCATTTGGTAGAGCACTAAATCTTCCATTCCGGCCACCGTTGAATCAAACAGGGAAATGGATTTCTCAAACAGGACAATAGCGGAATCGAGCTGACCCCTTTTCTGGAGAATCAGCCCCAGGTTGTTGTACGCCCGGGGGTAGCGGGGCGCCAGGCCGATAGCACGGTCGTAACTGGCCTGGGCCTGAGTGTATTTCCCTATAAGAAACTGTACGTAGCCGAGATTGGTCAGCAATGTCGCCGAGTATGGATTCACCTGATCTGCCGCGAGGTATTCCTGTTCGGCACGAATATAGTCATTGAGGCGGAAGTATTTCAGGCCCTCGTTGTAGTGGGTCTGAAACTCATTGGTGCCCCCGGCATGATAGTAGGTACGATTGAACAGCAGCAGACTCAGCACCAGTATCAACAACGCGATTACCTTCACCTTAGTGGCGCGCTTCTTCAGACCCTTGACCAGTGCGTGAGCGCCAAAAGCCGCCAGAATTATGAGAAACGGTACCAGCGGCAAGCGATGCCTGGCCGTGACCAGGAAAAGGATAATCGTCGGTACGTAGGCAATAAGAAAGATGTATATCGGTAGCAACTCCTTAAACCGGTTCCGGCTGAGATACGCGCCGACCAGGGCCAGCGGAAGCAACACGCCGAACGGGAAGGCCAGGATGTTGCGCCAGAGCAAAACAGAGAAGAGGAGCGATTTCGTGCGTTGGTAGTAAATGTCGATATTATCGCTGTTTTCAAATCCGATCAGCAGATAGACCGTTTTCTTCCACAGCAACGTCATGAACTTACCGGGATTAGAAGTTATGAAATCGACAGCCTTGCTGGTCCAGTAGGCCGACACCTCACCGTCGTTCATCGGATGACCGACCTCGGTCTCAGCTATCGCTGTTGTGGTTGAGACAAAGTACTTCCAACTGATCGACTCATTGAGTTCGATCTCCGGCATGACCATCGACAGCCCCGATGCTGCCGGGTTGTTGCCGAGGTAGAGGTTAATACCTCCCTGGGAGGAGATCAGCGTGAACTTGCCCGTGACGGCGAGATTTCGTATCGTTACCGGTGCGATAGCGATAATTACTCCGGCCAGAAGCAGAGCGGGAGAGTGCCACCGCGGGAGCGTCTTCTCCGGTGCGCTTCGCCTCCAGAATAACCACACCATCAGAAACGGAATTACGGCCAGGACATTCGGCCGCGCGACAGCCGCCAGCCCAAACAGCAACCCTGTGAATATCCAGGTCCGCCATGATGGTGAGTCACAGTACACCACCAGACGATACATCGCCCACACGGTGAGAAACAGAAACAGCACCGGAATGAGGAACATTGTCTCGTAAAACACCAGTGTTCCGTAGAAGGCATAGAAGAAGCCGGCGATTATCGCTACCGGGCGGTTGAAAATATGCTCCGTCAGCTTGAAGAGAAGCACGGCTGTGCCGCCGCAGAGAATCGTTTGCAGGAATTTCGTCCAGAAGATGGAGCTTCCGGTAATCTTGGCCAGCATTGCCAGGAAGTATGGGTAAAGGGGAGCTCGGAAAAACGCCTCTTCACCCCAGAAGGAACCGGAGATGATCTGCTGCGCCCACTCCCAGTGCCAGAGTTCGTCGATTATCGGCGCCGTGAAGCCGGGCCGACTGCTCAGTTCGATGAGATATATCAGTCGGACCAAAAACGCCAACAACGCCACCAGCAGGGGCCACTTGTTTTTCGCCCAGAAATTACTCACTTACTAATCCGCGGATCACCTTACGATTTCTTGTCGAATCCCCTGTAAGCAAGGTATCCTACAATCGCTGCCAGGGAAGCAAATGCCAGCAGAGACAACCAGGGGCCGAAGCCTTTTGTAAGGGTAATCATCATACCGTCATGACTGTCATAGAAATTGGCATAGGTCACCCAGCCGCCGATCATAAACGCTACAAGCACGCCAACCAAAGCATCACCGGCAACCAATCCGGACGCGAAGAGGACGCCCTGTTCCCTGTTTTTCTTCTGTTTGTCCTCGGACGAGATTTTTTTGATAAGCATCGAGATAAGCCCGCCTACCATAATCGGTGAGGAAAGCGACAATGGCAAATACAGGCCGATCGCGAAAGGCAGCGATGAGATGCCCAGCAACTCCACGGCCAGGGCGATAAAAGCCCCGACCATAATCGGCACCCATGGCAGGTTCTGGTTCATCACGCCCTGAACCACGGTCGCCATGACATTGGCCTGAGGCGCCAGAAGCGGCGTACGTCCGGTCGCCCCCTCGACAAACCCAAACGATTCGTTGAGGAAGTATATGGTGAAGCCCATGGCAATGGCCGGGAAGAGCAATCCGATGAATTCGGTGGCCTGCTGTTTAAAAGGTGTTGCTCCCAGCAGGTAACCGGTCTTGAGGTCCTGGGCGATATCTCCGGACATACACACCGCGATACAGACAATCGTCCCTACCGACATCGCGGTGACCATCCCTCTAACCCCCGACACTCCGAAATACAGCAGGATCATGCAGGTGACCAGCAGGGTAGCGATGGTCATCCCGGAAACGGGCGAGGACGAAGACCCGACAATACCGACAATACGGGCAGCCACGACCACGAAAAAGAACCCGAAAATCACGGCCATTACAACACCCAAAAAGCTCAAGTCGGTCCCGGGCAGGGCCCAGATAGCGATAATAACTACCAGCACGCCGAGTAACACCCATTTCATGGGCATGTCGCGGTCGGTGCGCGGAACGTCGGCCTCCACTTTGCGGCCCAGGAGCTGGCCGAAGCCTTTACTGAAGGAGGAGATAATCACCGGGAAGGACTTAATCAGGGATATGAATCCACCCAGCGCCACGGCCCCGACACCGAAATACTTGATATAGGAGTTTCTGAGTTCGGCCGGGTCCATCTCATTCAATGGCATCGTGCCCGGCGAGATTATTACTCCGGGTATCTGCTCACCGATAAAGGCCAGGAGCGGACTGATTCCAAGATATCCCAAAATGGCGCCACCCATCATCAACGCCGCGATGCGGGGTCCGATAATATAGCCCACGCCCAGCAGCGCCGGGGTGGCATCGATACCGACTGTGCCACCTTTAAAGAATGTCTTAAAGTCGTAATTGACCGACTCCGACCAAAGCTTGAGCATATTCATGAGCGCCTTGTACAGAGCGCCCATGGCAATACCGGCGAAGACGAGCTTGGCTTTGCTGCCGCCTTCGTCGCCGGCCTGGATAATCTCCGCACAGGCGGTTCCTTCCGGGAAAGCCAGGCGGCCGTGTTCCTTCTCGACCAGGTACTTCCTCAGGGGGATCATGAGCAGAATTCCCAGCGAGCCACCCAGCATCGACAACCAGAAGATCTGCATTTTCGACACTTCATGGAAATACCCGGCGTCCGCAAGTTCCTGGTTGGCCGACCAGATGAAAAAGGCGGGAATCGTGAAGATGATGCCGGCGGCCAGCGATTCACCGGCTGAGCCGACAGTTTGGACGATATTGTTTTCCAGCACGGTCACTCGCTTGAACATCAGCCGAAGAACCGCCATCGAAATAACCGCAGCCGGTATGGAAGCCGAGATAGTCATGCCAAATTTGAGCCCAAGGTAGGCGTTGGCGACTCCGAACAGCACCGATATGATGGCCCCCAGAATGATGGCTTTCCACGTCACTTCCGCGATGTTTTGACTGGCCGGAATGATCGGTTGGTACTTCTCGCCGTTGTCCTGTTTTGCCACGTGACCTCCAAACCGCTATTTGATTAAGTTAGGTTCCAATAAGTTAGATGAAGGGCGGTGGATGTCAAGATAATACTGATGCGGCTGTGCATCACGAGAAAGTAGGAAAGATTTACCCGGTTTGCTGTGTGTACATCGGGTGCGTAGGTGCGGTGTGCATCGCACGGCGCAGATTCTGCTCTGGTTGGAATAGCTCTGGGAGCACATTTTTCGTTTTTTTCATTTTTAGTGGAACTGTTAAACCTGGACCGTTGTATCATCTAATAGAAGGTGATAGGTGATTACCCAATAAATAAAAGGAGTGGGACTTCCCGCTTAAGACGATGCGTGGTAAAGCAGTCAGGGTGACGGAATCGATAAAACACTTGACAAAAGGACTTTTCAGACGTATTTATTTTGTAGGGCGAGGGTAATCCCTTACGAGACGATATTTTTATCCACATACCGAGTTTCAGTTTTCGTTAACTTCTTTGAAACGTATTATGGAATAAATAGCGGTGGTGCGGTGCAAACGGATGTATAACCGTGCTGACCAAAACTCAAACAAACTCAACTGTAGGGAGGTGGATCTTGACCAGACGATTCCACATGTTGGCGATAGTGTTCGCTATACTACTGGTCCCCTCGTTGGTTTTTGCTGGAGCCAATAAGTTTGGTGCTGCCAAGGCGGTTGCCAGTGGTGATAACATGGTCGTGATCCCACTGGAAATCACAAACGAGGCCAACCTGACAGCGTTGGATATTCCACTTAAATTCTCCGAAGGGGTCACCTTGACCGAGGTGAACTTCGATGACACGCGTGTGTCCTATTTTGATCTTAAGGTAGCCAGAATTGACAACATCGAGAATACCGTTGTCATAGGTCTGCTTCCGCAGATTACTGCGGAAACCAAGCCAGACCTTGAGGCCGGTTCCGGCGTCGTTGCCAACCTGGTTTTCACCATCGACAACAAGAGCCTCGAAGAGATCACTCTTGAGGCGGTCACTATGACGGACCCGAATCATGATCTTACTTTCGTGTATCATGACTACGACAGAGAGGGCACTCGTTCGATTCGCTCGGTATCTCGTAGCGGCGGTTCTTCCGGCGAGACGATTGACTTCGAATCGGTGACCGTGGCGTTGTTGAGTGGCAAGTCGCTGCCGGAGGCTTTTGCTCTCAGGCAGAACTATCCGAACCCGTTCAACCCGATCACTCAGGTAGCTTTCGATCTTCCCAAGGCTTCGCACGTCAAGCTGACCGTGTATAATGTCCTTGGCCAGGAAGTAGATGTCCTCATGGACCAGAGGATGGAAGCAGGATCACACGTGGCTGAGTGGGACGCCGAGTCCTTCTCTACCGGTGTATACTTCTATCGCATCGCAGCGGATAACTTTTCCCAGACGAAGAAGATGCTGCTACTGAAGTAAGTGCTTTATGAGGATTGATACTGAGATTGAATAGACATTTCGTTTGATAATTATCGCCAAAAGGCCCTTCTCCACAACGGGAAGGGCCTTTTCTTTATCGCCAAATTCTGCGCCATAATTGCGCCAAGATCTGCGTTTTTCCCTTCATCTCGTCTTCTGACGGCATCATATGTCATTGTCTGGCAACGGGTATGTAAAGCCTACCTGTCCGGCATGCTATTTGATTGTTTACTGTGCGACCAGGAACAGGTTCGTGCGATTGTCCCCCGGAATTGCATCGCTGAATCGACTGGCAGTTTTCTTGGCGGTTAGCTGCTTTAGTTCCTGGTGGTGAGGAGAGAAAAAGGTCTCAACGAAAGTTGAGACCTTCCTTTTTTTTGGGAACATCCAAACGCCGACCATCACGGCCGTGGCTTACTTCAGGCGGAAGCATTCCAGGTCGGTATCAGTCATGGGAGTGACCGTCAGGGCTTGATTACTATCTCCGTTTACTATTGTTACTTCCACCACCGGATTCTTTTTTCCCGAACTGTAGCGGGCCGTTATCCGAGCCGCCAGCGTAAGATTGGTGTGACTGGCGTCGCCGACCAACAGTGTCACCGGCGATCCGACTCCGAGCGCTTCGAGATGGTGATGGTGCGGTTTTTTGCAGGCCAGGATCGCGTTATTGTCGGCCTCGTCGCGGCCCACCACAAGCTTGGTGTTGGCATCAAGGCGAAAGTGACGCCCGGCCCGAAGCAGATTGAGGTCATCAAACGTGATGATGTCGGTGTGGGCCAGAAGGTCCCGCAGGCGAAGGGAATAGCCTGCGTCCGTTAGCAGACAGCCTGAAGCGGGGGAGGGGTAATCCTCAAGGCCGTATTCCGCCGCCAGTTCCATCTGGCGCTTGCGGCCCCGTCCGGAGATACCTTCCAGTTTGTCACGGTCAACCATGCCGCTCAGTTCCGGCTCGGTCGGGGGAAGCAGTTGCGCCGAAAGTGGCCGCAGCAGTTTGCCCTTGAGGCCGGTCTGCTTAACGACCAGGTTGAGCTTGTCTTTTACCTGCGACATTGGCCGCTGGCCCATTACCTCGCCGGTTATAATAAAATCGGCGCCGGACATTTCCATGAACTCCTTAGCTTCGTTGAGCATTAGTATGCGGCAGTCGGTGCAGGGGTTCATGTTCTTGCCGTGGCCGAAGCGAGGGTTCTTGACAATATCGACAAACTTTTGCCCGAGGTGCATCAGCTTGACATTGAAGCCGAACTTCTCAGCGGCCGGGTATGGATTGGAGCCGCACGATGAGCGATCCCCCAGGTCACACCCGAAATGAGTCATAAACGTCAGGGCCGTGACTTCTATATTTTGGCGCAACATCATCAGTATGGCCAGCGCCGAATCGAGGCCGCCAGAGAACAGTGCAATAGCGTGACCTTTTTTCGGTGCTTTGTTGCTGTCAGTATCATTCATGTTTCACCTTAATTCATACCGGTCTGAAGACTTCGAATCACTAATACAACGTAATGATCGTAGCATTCCTTTGTAATGAATATAATACATACCTCACGGTCGAAAAGGCTGAATTGCCTTGACTTGCTCATAATAGGCGGCTAAAATAGTGGCTATAAACGAAAGGGAATCGCGCTATTTTAAGAGTTGCCAACAGATTGCTTAAAACCTTCGCATACCAGAGTCAGGAGATTCTGTTCTTTGCCGTTCGCATGATCCGCGCCCTTTTTTCACGGACCATATACGTCAGCGAGACCATGGAGCAGATGTACCTGATCGGGGTGGGCTCTCTCTTTTTGGTGGGGCTGACCGGTGTCTTTGCGGGGCAGGGATTCGCATACGCGTTCACGGTGGAACTTTCGGATTTTGGGGCCACGACCTACCTGGGGCGAATTATGGTCATCGCCATCGTCAGGGAGCTTGGCCCGGTGCTGACTGGCTTGATGATAGCTGCCCGTGTGGCGTCCGGTATCACGGCTGAGATTGGAGCCATGAAATCCTCCAATCAGCTTGATGCCATGGTGGCATTCGGAATCGACCCCATGAAGAAAATCGCGGTACCGCGCCTGATTGCCCTGGTGGTGATGTTACCGGCCCTGACGATATTCTGCGACGTGATCGGCCTTCTGGGCGCCTATGTAGTAGCCATATTCATTACGCACATCACCAGCACCCAGTTCTGGTCGGCCGTATTTGATCGCCTCATTTTTGGTAACATCTTTGTTGGACTGCTCAAACCGGTCCTGTTCTCGTTCGTTATCGCCTTTGTCGCCTGCTACAAGGGGTTTACCTCGGAAGGCGGCACCAAGGGGGTGGGCCGGGCCACGACTGAATCGGTGGTGTTGTCATCGATTCTCATTCTGGTGGTGAACTTCCTGATCACCAAGGTGGTTTTCTCATTGATCAAAGGTTACCTATGATTGAGCTCAGAAACGTCAGTTTCTCCTATGGCGACCAGCCGGTCCTGCGCGATGTGTCATTCACTGTGGCGCACTCCGAGTCGCTCGTTATTATGGGTCCTTCCGGTGGCGGGAAATCCACCATACTGCGCCTGATTCTCGGCCTGGAGTGTCCCCAGGAAGGTGAAATCATAATCAACAGCGATAACATCTGTGTCATGAAAGAGAAAGATAAACGTAAACTTCGTAAAAAAATCGGTATGGTGTTTCAGGACGGGGGGCTTTTTGATTCTCTGACCGTGGGCGAGAATGTCGGCTACTATTTGATTGAGCATACCAAGATGTCATATGATGAGATCGAGGAGAAGGTCGTCAAGATGCTGGGCTTTGTCGGATTGGATGCGGACGAAGTGATCGACAAGCTCCCGGAACAACTTTCCGGGGGGATGCAGCGGCGTGTGGCGATTGGTCGCACCCTGTTGTCCACCGATCCGAAAATAATGCTCTTTGACGAACCGACCACCGGGCTGGATCCTCAGGCTACCAAGAAAGTTCTGCATCTTATTCAAAAACTCCGCGACGAAAAATCCATCTCGACCATAGCAGTCACCCATCAAATTGTCGACAGCTTTGCGATCGCTGACCGGTACCTGGTGATTCACGAAGGGGAGGTGGCGTTTGACGGCGACGTCATGCAACTGCGTGATTCAGCCGATCCGCGGGTCCTGGCCTTCCTGTCGCCTTTTCGGGACTCGTTTAAGGCCGTGTACGAAAGAAAATTCATTGGCGGTTAGTATTGACGATTGTTGACAGTCAAAAGGAAAGTATGATATGAAACGAACTACTACTATTAAATGGGGAAATCTGAGAGTAGGTATTGTCCTGATATTTGCCACCGCGATTGTTTTCTGGGCATCGTTTTCCGGGGGCGGTACCTCTATCTTTCAGCCTAAAGCGAAATTCAAGGCATACTTCAACAATGTCAACGGCCTTGTGTCCGGTTCTCCGGTGTGGATGTCCGGTGTTGAGGTGGGCAATGTCAAGTCCGTCAAGTTTGTCAATCTCGATTCACTTCGCCGGGTAGAGGTCATTTGCCGCGTGAAAAAATCCTCGTGGCATATGCTGGCCGAGGACTCCGAGGTAATGCTGGGCTCTATCGGCCTGGTGGGCGACAAGTATGTTGAGATAATCCCCGGCACCAAGGGCAAACCGGTGATTGAAGAGATGGATGTCATCGCTACGCGTGACGCCGGCGATGCCCAGGCGATGTTCAAAGCCGGAGAGGAGGCTCTCCTGGGGGCGGGAGATCTGGCTGACAAGCTCGATGAACTACTTGCCCGGATGAACCGTGGCGAGGGAACACTGGGGCAACTGGCTACCAACGAAGCACTCTACAAGAAGATAACTGCCCTGGTTGCCAAGCTCACCAAGCTGACCTCGTCGCTGCAAGATAACCAGGAACGCGTCGTATTGTCAATCGAGAAGACCGCCAACACGGTCGAGGACCTATCGGCGCAGGTGAGTGAGAACCGGGGTACGCTTGGCAAAATCATGAACGACCCGGCGTTATATGACAACCTGGCGGCGACCTCGGCCAGCCTGGACAGTATTCTCTTTAAGATAAACGCCACCGAGGGTAACCTTGGGCTGTTGGTTAATGACACCGCGATGTATACGGAGTTCACCAATTTACTGGTGCGGGTGAATAACCTGGTTACCGATATGCAGAGAGATCCCCACAAGTATTTCAAATTCTCGGTGTTTTAAGGGAAAAGTAAATCGTCGGGGCTTATCAGACTGGTGCCACGGCCAACATATAGTCCAGCAACTTGATAACCCCGGCCTTGCCGTGTTCACCAACCTCGAGCGATGGTCCTACGCAGGAAGGGCAGCCCGACGAACAGGAGCAACTCCTGACGTGCTCGCGGCAGGATTCAAAAAGACGCTCTGATTCGCTGAACAGCTTCTCCGACAGTCCCACGCCGCCGGGGATGTTCTCATAGATATAGACAGTCGGTTTCTCCGTGAATGGTGCCCGTACCTGCGATATGGACCGTAGATCACGCGGGTCGCACATTACCCACAGAGGGGCAATCTTGCCGAGGATGTTGGCCAGTCCTCTCAGGGCGCTGCCGAAATCAGCCCCATCGAGGTCCAGGCGAAATCTAATATCACCCGGGAAGGCATACCAGAAAGAATTGGTATGCATCTCCATCTCCGGAAGGTCGAGATCGCCAAAGCCAACATTCTCGTGAGTCTCGAACTTGATCTTCTTGAACAGCACCGTTACGTTTGACACCGAAACTTCGCCGTGCCCGGCCACGAACTCCATCTGTTGCGACTCTTCGTTTACCTCCAGGACTTTCAGGTCGGACTTGGTTTCGGCATCGGTGTAATAGTCCACCTGGACTTCCTTGACATAAGCCTTGCGTCCCTCCCAGTCCAGCTTCGTTACCTGGTACTGCCGGGCCGAATGCAGGTAGATCGCTTCCGGGTGCAAAAAGATCGGTGCCGAGAAATAGTCAACCTCGCCGATCACCTCGGCGTTGTGGCTCTCGTTGAGAATGACGAAGTTCTCCGGCGATGCTGACCGCAGCGATATCTGCTGCGCCGGATATATCTCCGATGACCAGTGATAGCGGTTGCCCGACCGCCGGATAATGTTGCTCTCAGAGAGATAGTCAAGTATTTCCGAGGTGCCGTCGTCGCCCAGCAATTCCTCGCTGTCAAACGGCAATTCAAACGTAGCGCACTTCAGATGATTGGTCCTGATTATCAGGTTATCCGGGTCGATTATGCCGGACTCGGGCGACTTGCCAAAAACATATTTCGGTTCGGTGCACAGGAACTGATTGATCGCGCTGGAATTGGCGACCAGGATAGTCAGTGACACTCCGCTTCGGCGTCCGGCCCGTCCGGCCTGCTGCCACAGCGATGCTATGGACCCGGGGTAGCCGACAATTATCGACACATCCAGATTGCCGACATCGATCCCCAGTTCCAGGGCGTTGGTGGATACCACGCCGGTGATATCACCGCTTCGCAAACCGGATTCGATACGCCGACGTTCGTTGGGAAGGTAGCCGCCTCGATAGCCGGCAATCTTGATACCCTCACCAAAATCACCCTTGAGTTCGCGTTGCAGGTAAGTCAGGAGCACCTCGACATAAAGACGGAAATGGGCGAAAACTATCGTCTGGATGCGCTGCCTCAGGAAGGTCGTCGCCAGCGAGGCGGCTTCCTTGATGGCCGAGCGCCGAATCCCCAGTTGCTGGTTGACGACGGGCGGGTTGTATATGAGAAAATGCTTCTCGCCGGAAGGCGCGCCGTTTTCGTCGATCACGTTGACCTCGCGGCCGATAATTTTCTCGGTCAATTCACCCGGATTGGCGATCGTGGCCGAACAGCAGATGAATGTCGGGTTGGAGCCGTAAAACCGGCAGATTCGCTGAAGGCGTTTGATAACATTGGCCAGGTGAGAGCCAAACACGCCGCGGTAATGGTGAATCTCGTCGATCACCACGTAATCCAGATTCTCAAACAGTTTTATCCACTTGGTGTGGTGTGGAAGGATACCGGCGTGCAGCATGTCGGGATTGGTGACTACGATATGACCGGCCGACCGAATGGCCCGCCGTGCTGTCTGGGGGGTGTCACCGTCAAAAGTGTATGTCTTGATGTCAACATCCAGCTCCTGGATGAGATTGTACAGTTCGGTCATCTGGTCCTGCGACAGCGCCTTGGTCGGAAAAAGATATAAAGCGCGGCTCTGTCGATTTTTCAAAATGCTATCAAGCACCGGCAGGTTGTAGCAGAGCGTTTTGCCCGATGCGGTCGGTGTTACCACCACTGTGTCTTTGCCGTCCATGATTGACCGAATAGCCTGCTGCTGATGGCTGTAAAGCCGCTCAATGCCCCGGTGTACCATGGTGGCCACCAGTTGTCGGCTCAATTGTTGGGGATAATCGCCGTAGATGGCTGCTTTGGGGACGATTGTCTCCCAGTGGGTAATGTTGGCACGAAGCGATGGGTCGGTTCGAAGGTAGTCGATTACCTGTTCAAGATTCATAGAGCTTGCGGTTTTTCCATTCACACCAGGGTGGTCAGCTTGCGTCGGCAGATATCGCAGAACTTCTCGCCTTTGCTGTCTATATCCAGCATTACCTGGCTGAAGTAGTTGATGCACCTCGGATTGCGACACTCGGATAAATTGAAAAGGTGAGCCACCTGGTGGATGGCTTCCTTGTAAAGGCGAGGGTATATTTTGCTGTCATCTTCCGGCAGACCGTAGAACTCCTGACGGATTTGAAAGAGAGAAACTACCGCCGTTCCCGCGAGAATGTCGGCGTGCCCCAGAACATAGTTCTCTTCCGGCAGATACAGATCTTCTTCACAGATCCCAATGACCTGTTCGCGATTGTTGGCTTTGGCGCGCTCGAGTTTGGAGAGAATCACCGTGGCATAGTACTGATTGCGAATAACGTTATGCGCCTCTTGCGGCATCTTCATCCCTTTGAGGATGTCGATAGACCGGTTGAAGACAGGTCCCATATCGGAGGCCAGTTTATTGACCATCATGAAGTCAACCTCACCCATGGGAACAACTACTATTTTTGATTTCAAAAGCGCCATCACAAATTGACTATCCCGCGGCAAAAAAGCGATCTTTCGAACCGTCTGCCGAGACCCTGATCTCTACCTTGGCCGAGCACTTGGGGCACCATCCCACAAAGGATGTGCCGGCCCGGTTGAGGTAAATGCGGGAATAAACATTGCAGCATTTGAATGTCATCCCGATAAAGGGTCGTTTCTTACTCCCGGGTTTATCTACCATAGTGACAGGTAACATAAGGAAAACAGACCCAAAATCAATCTCTAACTGCCCGGCAGGCGGCTTTCTTGGTTAGCGATGCGCTGCCAACTCCTGCATGATCGCCACCGATACCGAACTGCCCAGCCGGGTGGCTCCGGCTTCAAGCAACTGCCGGCACTGCTCCAGTGATCGGATACCGCCCGAGGCCTTGACCTCGATTTGACCGTCGGCCGCTTTCTTCAGCGTTTGCACCTGCTCGACTGTTGCTCCGCCAAAAAAGCCCGTGCAGGTCTTCACGAACTGGGCCTTGGCGGCGACTACACACCGAGTTGCCTCAATCTGCTGCGCCTGGCTCAGCGAACCGGCTTCGATTATGACCTTCAGCACAACATGGTGGGGGAGGTTCTCACGCACTATTCTGATCTCGTCCTCTGCCTCGCGGAAATGTCCGGAGACCAGCCAGCCGATATTGGCCACCATGTCAATCTCGTGAGCGCCGTCGGATACGCCCTTGATTGCTTCAATGACTTTTACATCCGTCCGCGCCGCGCCCAGAGGAAAGCCGGAAACGGACAGGATCTTAACCGGGCTGCCCTGAAGCAGGGCGGCGGCGGCTGTTACCCAGATCGGATTGATGGCAACCGAATATAAGTTGTAATCCCGCGCCTGGCGACACAACTCGGCAATGGTTTTTTCGTCCACTTCGGGTTTGAGCGCCGCGTGGTCAAAACGCAGGTTGAGGTCTTTCAAAACGTCGTTCACTTATGCTCCTTTGGTAATCTCATGGATGAAGGACTCTCCGGGGAAGTTGTGGGAGAATTCAAAAATATCCGCTACCGTGCAGGCGACATCGGCAAACGTCCCTCGCGTGCCGAGATCAACGTTGCGATTGATCCCGTGACCGTAAACCAGCAGGGGGACGTACTCG
>JAUXCD010000075.1 GCA_030619085.1 Candidatus Zixiibacteriota bacterium | reverse complement strand
TTCGAGTTCCGCCTTAAAGGTCCGCTCGACAACGCTGGCGCGATAATCGAAAATCCGGTGAATTTGCCGTTTGACGAACAAGGCATGCACCAACCGCCCGATAATGCCAAACGGCAGCACATACCTGACCTCGTCGATTATCATCGTACCGTTGCTGCACTCATCGAAAGTGTGCGTGTGATGCCAGAACGTGTACGGACCCTTAAGCTGAACGTCGATAAAACTGTACGGCGGCTGGTAATCGGTGATCATCATCCGCCAGTGCACGGATATACCAAGGATTCTCACCGAGTAGTCCACCACGGTGCCACATCTTTTCTCGATCGGGCGCGGTGTGAATATCTTGAATTTCATAGCCGGCGGCGTGATCAGGGCCAGGTTTTCCGGCCTCTCAAACAGCTTAAACACATCACGAAGTGGCCATTCAACCAGTTGTTCTCGTCTTACTGTGTAAATCTTCATAGCCGTTCCTCACCTTGTTGCGATGCAGCCCATTAACATGGCGTGGAAGATACAGGATTCTACAAACTAAATCAAGGAATTCGTACTCCGAAGGGGCTGTTGTTGTCTTGATTGGTGTTTAGACAAGACGTGTCGGGCGCGTTACCATTGCATGCGGTAGACACGCTGGCCGCGCCCACCGGTGGCGCCGGGGCCCTTGAATTTTACCACTAGCCGGAGCACCAGCCAACCGAAAAGGAAGCCGCCCACGTGAGCCATCCAGGCCACCCCGCCGCCGGTAGAACTGCCGACCATCGACATGAAAATCTGGTAGATGAACCAGAAACCCAGGACCATCTTCGCCGGGATCACCAGGAATTGAATGAAGAAAAAGATGAACAACACCGTGATGCGTGCCCGCGGATACAGGACCATGTAGGCTCCCATCACGCCGGCAATGGCCCCCGAGGCTCCGATCATTGGCACCTGTGACAACGGGCCGAAAAGCGTATACAGGCCGACAGCACACAGGCCTGACAGCAGGTAGAAAATCAGGAAGACCACGTGGCCGAAATAATCCTCTACATTGTTGCCGAAAATCCACAAAAAAAGCATGTTGCCGATGAGGTGCATCCAGCCCCCATGCATGAACATCGACGTGAACGGCGTCAGGTATATTGAAGCAGGCAGTTGCGGGGTGAGTTCAACAGCCTTGACAATCTCGTACGGTATGAAACCGTACTGGTATGTAAACAGTTGAAACCCTCGGCTGCCCTGCATTATCGAGTAGAGAAACACGAGCGCGTTAATGATAATCAGGGCCACCGTTAAGTAGGGCCTGCGCAGTGTGGGAATGTCGTCTTTTATCGGGATGAACAAATCTCACTACCCCTGTTATCGGTTACTTCTTGCCCGACTTTCTCTTTCCCTTAACTGAGAAATTGAGATATTTCTCGGTGACATGGCCGACGCGATCGGTGAGAATAATGGCCAGGTGATGCCTTCCGGGGCTCATCGATTCATATGGGTGACAAACGGCGCGTTTAGCCTCTGGGTCGTAATCCACAATTTGCCACTGACCGTCAATCTTGACTACAATATTACGGTCATCCTCAATACCGGAAATGGTGTCTTCCACCAGGAAAGAAATCGGCTGATCTCCCGAAGAGTAGGAACGTCCGTCGACAATATTCAGCCCCTGCATCTGCGGCGGGTAATAGTCGATGATCGCAGCAAAAGAACCGCCGCCGGTGGATTTCGCCGTCACGACATTATCCTCAAAGACGTTATCGAGCCAGACCCAACGGTTCTTCTCGTTGTCCAGCCAGCAGATTCCGGTCGCCTGGTTGTACTTGCTGTTGCCGCGCATTTTGTAAACCAGGTCGAAATCCTCGCGACAGACAAACGCTTCGGGGAAAATCTGGTAATGGGCCGATTTCATGTGCAACATCGATTGGCTGTAAATTCTGTGGTGTTTGACCTCGATGAATCTCGGTTCATGGAAGTTCTTCTTCCCCAGGCGGATGGTCAACTCGTCATCGACCACAATATCCTCGACGGGTTTGTAACCGACCGCGTACAGATTGACCGACTGAGTATCACACACGGGCACCTTGGGGTCCCTCGACGGAGCGACGGCAATGAAGTCAACGCGGGCGTACTCGGGACGCGGCGGGATAAAGCAGATGTATCGGATCATGGTCTGAAACTGCGGATACTCGACTCCGAGGAGACTGTCCTGGTAATACAATTCAACTCGCGATTCGTAGCCCTTTTTGGCCCTGGCGGTGAGACCGACCATCAAACCATCGTCAACGACCTTGTACTCGAATCTCAAATTCGGTTTTCCACGGGGGTGCATTCCATTGAAAAGGTCGTCCTCAATGTAGCCGGTCTTCGTTACCACCAGCAGTTTCAAGGTAAGGTTCCGGATCGGCCGACCTTCCACCTCACACTTGACGGAACCGTTCTCAAGGCGGGTTACCTGGCTTTCATTAACCGGCCCCCACATGTCGCCCCGGTTCATCGCGACAATGACAGAATCTATTCCCAGCGCCTCCCAACCCTTTATCGGGGTGAAGTAGAAGGTGCTCTTCGAAGATGACGGTACCACGGCCGAATCCAGCGAATAGATGTCGCCCGGAGGCCCCCAGAGGAAATCAAAACGGAGTTCAGCGGTGTTGCCGAAGCAGTCTTCCCCCACAACCCTGGCGTGGTGGATACCCATTCGCTCGTTGCCGGCCAAACCGAAGACACCGCCATGATCGAAGGCGGACCAGGAGCCGCCATAGTCGTTCCCAGGCTTGCTGTACAGCAGTCTAACCTTTTTGTGGTCATCAACAGCCTGCAGGTAGTCGTATTCAACGTCGACCGCGGCCGTAGTTTCGAAGTCCAGGGAATCATAACGGACGCGATAGTACAACTCGTCATCGATATACAGCGAAAGACTGTAGATGGTCTGCTGCATTCCTCCGGCTCTCATGCGGTCGAAACCGTCGACGAGAAGACCAAACGGTCGGTGCAGATAGATCACCGTATCCAACGTATAGACATCGGCCTTAGAACCCGGCTTTACCGGGAAAAAGAGCTGGCGACTGCCGTTGTTAAAAAGGGAACTGTCGTCAACCAATTTGAATGACAGGCGCTCAAACACGGGAGCTATATTGTCATCGAGTCTGAACCCGTGAGTCAGCGGGTTTAAGGGAACATTGTCCGGCGATCTCTTTTCAAAATGCAGGTGGGGGGCACCCACGCCCGATTCACCGGAGAAAGCAATTACTTCACCGGCCGAAACCTCAATGGAATCCTCGGGGAAATACAGATCCTGGTAGTAGCGCTGTGCGGCTATCTGAGCGGCCTTGACCGGCTTGTCGATTTTGAGCGGGAAGCTGGAAAGGTGACCAAAGACATATATATACCCAAGCTTGTCCTTCACATACAGGCCCTTGCCGTAGCCATCGTATGACATTTTTACCCGCCAGAGGGAGCCGTCAACCGGGCAGAAGACCGGTTTTCCGACCTTGCCGTCGGTTCGCAGGTCGATTCCACCGTGAAAATGTCCCTGGCGGAAATCTCCGAATCCGCTGGAAAGATCTATTGTTTCCCGCAGGGGCCAGTTTCGGCCATCGTTGGCCAGAGCAGTAAGACTAAGGGCGGCAAAAGCTAAGAAAGTTACAACGTGCGTCGATAATCTGTGCATGAGGTATCACCATATAAAAGTAATTAGTTAAACGAAATAATCGCAATTTGGACTCAAAAACAATGTATTTTGTACAAATTTCGGCAAAGGAGTGTTGCTTAATCAGGCAATTGGGTTATATTTTTTAATTCCTTTGTATTCTGGATACATCGGGTGTTTCGGAAGTGCCAAAATTTTAAGGAGTTGCTTCGTATGTTTGACGCATTACGGAAGATGATTCTTCCTATCATCATCATTGTTCTCGTATTCTTCGGTGCCATGATCGTCCTCGAATGGGGCATGGGCTTCTCAAGTCGCCGCGATTACGTCTCCGGCAATATTGCCGCAGTGATCAACGGTGAGGAGATCGACTGGCAGCAATATAACCGCATCTACGAAAACCTCTATCAGAGTCAATATAGAGACTCCGTAGATGAGTTGAGCGACGAAAAGCGCCGAGAGCTCCAGCAGAACGCCTGGAATCAACTTCTTCACGATCGCCTGGTCATGCAGGAAGTTGCCAAACACAATATGACTGTGACCGATGAAGAACTCTACGCCTATCTCCGGTTGACCCCCCCGCCACAGTTGCAGAGCCTTCCTGATTTCCGAACCGGAGGTAAGTTCGACTACCAGAAGTATCTAAACGCCATGGTCAATCCTCAGGCAGCGCCTTTTTGGGCGTCCGTTGAGGCCAGCGTAATGCCGGACATCCTGAAACTGAAGATGCAGGAAATTGTCATCCAGGCGGCCATCGTGACCGAGCCTGAGATCAAGGAATTCTACATGAACACAGCGGAGAAAATCAAGGTCGGGATGGTCAACGTGGACTACGGCCGGTTTTCCAAACCGCCGCCCAAACCCACCGATGAAGAACTTCAGACATATTACCAGGCACACCTGGATGATTATCCGATAGACCAGAGAGCTTCCTTGCAGATCGCAATGGTGGAGAAGAAGCCGGCCCCGTACGATTGGGAAGTTTCTTACAATCGCGCCAAGGCGATCTATGACTCAATCAAGGCCGGAAGCGATTTCGCGCAGATGGCCAGTGATTACTCGGAAGACCGGTCGGCCGAAGAAGGGGGCGATCTGGGGTGGTTCCCTAAAGGTCAGATGGTTGAGGAATTCGACCGTCAGGTTTTCAACATGAAGAAAGATGATGTCTCCGAGCCGGTCCGGACCCAGTTCGGATGGCACGTCATCAAATTGCATGACTTCAAGACAGAGATGGAAGTGGCACGCGGTAAAAAGGAGAAGGAGCCTGTCGAAAAGGCGCACGCCTCTCACATTCTTATTAAGGCCTTCGCCTCGCAGCAGACACTCGACCAGGCCTACAATCGCATCGAAGAGTTCCTGATGGCCGCCAATGACAAGGATTTCCTGCAGGCTGCTAAAGACGTCGGTATGCCTCTGAAGCAGACGGCCCTGTTCTTCCCGGGTAAGAACGTGCAGTATCTCGGGGGCAATCAGGAGGCCAACAAATTTGCTTTTGACAACGAGGTAGGCACGATTTCCGATATCATGGCCAACAACTCCGCCTTCTTCGTCATTCGCGTCGCCGAGAAGCGACCCAGCGGTCAGGCCGACTATGAAGACGTCGATGAGAAAGTGTCGATGGATCTGGTGAAGGATATGGTGGCACAGTTATGTCACGATACCGCGGCCGCCATTTACGCTGAGATTCAGAACGGCAGCTCTATCCAGAAAGCGGCCAAAATGTTCAGTGAGGACTACACTGAAGTCGATGAGTTCGACCGTGAGGCTTATGTAAAGGAACTTCGCCGCTATCCGGGAGCGATCGGAGCCGCCTTCTCGCTCACCGAGCCGGGGCAGATTTCCAAGCCCGCCGACTACGAGCAGGGTACGGTGATCTTCAAACTGATCGAGCGCAAAATGCCTGATCTGTCCGATTTCACGGCCAAGCGCGACTCGATTTACAGTGCCATCATGTTGGCCAAACAGCAGGAACTCTACGGCTCCTGGTTTGACAAGCTGGTCAAGTCCTCGGAAATCGAGAACAACGTCGATAGAATCATGAATCGCGAGGAAGAGTACTACTAAGAGACTTTTCTTGTGGTAAGATATTCAAAAGGCTCCCGACCTGTGTCGGGAGCCTTTTTCTATGGTATTTTGAGAGAACCTTCAGGTCTGCCGATTTGCTGTCACCGTCTCAGCAATTGGTGTAGTTTGGACCTTCCCCCCCCTGCGGGGTTACCCAGCGAATTACCTGGTACGGATCGGCGATATCGCACGTCTTGCAGTGTACGCAGTTGGAAGGCGTCAATTGCAGCTTGAGTTTTCCCGGCCGACTTTCATCGTCAACCATCTCGTACACCTGCGCCGGACAAAAATGCTGACAGGGATTACCGTACTCTTCGGTGCACTGGTTGTTGCAGATATCGTAATCGGCGATGACCAGATGCGCCGGTTGTTCCTCCTCGTGGGTCGTCCCCGACTTGTAGACGTCGGTCAGTTTGTCATAGAGATACTCGTTATCGAATTTGACTGCCGTCTTTTGCGGATCGCGGCCGAAACGCCGGCGGAAATCGGCGCTCTTGAGCATATAAGTGTGATCGTGCTCGTGGTGGCGGCGGTCGAACAGTCCGCGGCCGCCGGTGAATATCTGCATCCCGGCGTGGAACATGCCAGCCCACAAGCCGCCCTTGAAACCGGCATGGAAATTCCGGTTTTTGTGCAGCTCTTTCCTGGCCCAGCTGTTTTCAAATCGTTGCTGGTATTTGCTGAGCGTCTGCGATGAAAAATCGCCGGCCTTGAGGGCATCGACAATTGTCTCGGCGGCCATGATGCCCGACTTGATAGCCAGGTGTATCCCTTTGAGTCGGGCGGGATTGAGAAATCCGGCCGAATCACCGCAAAGCATCAAACCGTCATGGTAGAGCTTCGGCATCGAGTGGTAGCCGTTATCGGGGATTGTCTTGGCGCCGTAGTGAAGCATCTGTCCGCCCTCAAGAACTCTCCTGATTAGCGGGTGAGTTTTGTACAACTGGAATTTCAGGTGCGGGTCGTTGGTCGGGTCGGGTGAGTTCAACCCCACGGCGTAACCGACCGAAACCATATTGTCAGCCATACCGTACACCCATCCGCCGCCGTACTCGTTACAGTGCTGCGGCCAGGCCACGGTGTGAATCACCTGCCCCGGTTTGATCCGGCCCTGCGGCACTTCCCATACTTCTTTAACGCCGGTCAGGTAAGCCTGTGGTAGAGCCCCTTCGATCAGGGAGGGAATTTTCTCGAAAGCGTGGCGGGTCAGTGAGCCGTGGACACCTTCGCAAAGCAGCGTGATTTTGGCCTTGACGACCGATCCCGGTTCGAAATTGGATTTCTGCTGACCTTCTTTGTCCAGCCCCATATCGACCGTCTGAACTCCAACCACGCGGCCATCTTCGATCAGCAGATCATATCCGGCCAGACCGGCGAAAATATCTATGCCACAGGCTTCAACCTGCTGTGCCATCCAGCCGGTAAGATTGTTAAGCGAGACTATATAGCATCCGTGATTATTGAGCGACGGGGGCGTAAAGGGGAACTTGAATGATCTCTTAGCCGTGAGATAGTGCATCGATTCCGAACAGACCTCGGCCTCCAGGGGCGCCTCTTTTTCACGATAGTCGGGAATGAGTTCGGCCAGTCCGCGCGGATCCATGACCGCGCCGGAAAGAGAATGGGCACCGGGGTAGGAGCCCTTCTCCATCACCAGGATCTCGGGCATCTCCAGGCCATCATCGGCCTCGACTAACTTGGCCAGTTTGTAGGCCGCCGCCAATCCGGCCGGGCCGGCTCCGACGATTAATATGTCTGTCTCAAGGACTTCGCGTTGAACTTCCATATAATCCCCTTCGGTTGATGATTATACGGAATATAACGCAGGGTTTAGGACGAGAAAAGCACTAAGAGCGTCAAAAAACAGAATGCTTACTTGCCGTGGCCGGCGTGCGCCGTCCGCCGTCCGCCGTTCTTCTTACCGGCCGGCCTGAGGTTGGCCCGGGCACGTTCATTGCCGCCGAAAGATGTTTCCTGTGCTTCGCCGTTGCTGTTAAGCTGAAGCATCAGAGAAATCTTTTTCTTGTCGCAGCCAACCGTGATCAGCCGGGCCGCCTTGATGATCGGGCGACGGATCAGTGTGTGATCACTCACCATCAGCTTAATGATATCCTGACGGTCAGGGAGCTTCTTGTCCAGACCATGCTTTTTGTACGATGCGGCGACGGTGTTCAGGAAATGATTGACATTGAGATGGCCGATCAGATTTTCCAGCTCTCTCACGGTAAGTGGGTTTTTGTCAATTTCCCTGACATCGAGAAGGATACCGGAATC
This sequence comes from Candidatus Zixiibacteriota bacterium, assembly GCA_030619085.1. Lineage (GTDB taxonomy): Bacteria > Zixibacteria > MSB-5A5 > GN15 > FEB-12 > JAUXCD01. Next base: position 3,319 of record JAUXCD010000075.1, on the reverse strand, counting down.
CTCGATGAACCGTTTGACCTCATCACATTGCTGGTCCGTACCGTATGAAATAAATTTTGCTCGTCGGGGAGCCATATTACCTCCAGAGTGTTCTCGTAATTGCGTTCTTACCTCAAAACATCCGCTACTAATAACGTGTAATCGTGCGGGGAATTTAGATGAATATCTCCTGCCGAGATATTCTCAAATATCTGAACCGGGTTCAGATCTCAACAGATGCAGGTGTCTGACCTGAAGGATTGTTGCATAGAAACGGATAATGTTTAATTTTGTCAACATATTAATTCTCGTTTTCGCAACACGACACCTCGCGGTTCACGTCCGGCGCCCTCGCAACCGCAGCGTCTTCCTGTCACTATCGACCGAGAGTCCGACTCTCGGGACCTAACTTAGGATGTTCTTTCTGGAACCTTTTCCCTTAATCTCACAGAGAGTGTTAAGTCTTGACGAAGATTTCTCGAATGGTCGGGAATCGAATCAAAAAAATGCTCAGTGAGATCCACCTATTATAACGTACAAATCTAGGGTTTGTTCATTTCCCGGATGTTTTTTTTTGCTCTACCACCAGAATTATCAAGCGACGATTTAGTTGTCCTAATTGGCTGATTTACACTAAGTTCTAACGGCTAGCCCAATCCCGTCTCTTATTGGCATGATGCTTGTGTAAAAGCGACTATCGTCATAAAGCTTTTTGGTGAACTCAACAATAGCCCTGGTAGTCTCATCGGGATTTTTTTCACATACTTTACCCGACCAAATCATGTTGTCCGTTATAAACAGACCACCCTTGCGCAACCGGTCCGCCGCAATATCTATAGTCTGAGGATATTTATTTTTATCAATGTCATTCAAAATCACATCGAACGGACCGTCATGTTTCCGCACGGTCTTAAGGGCATCTCCCACCTTGAAATCGAAATGGCTCTGCAGGCCGGCTCTTTTGAAGTAATCGTAGGCTCTCCTTTTGTTCTGCTTGTCAAAATCCGTCATGACAATATGGCCTTTGCCCTTCATGGCCAGAGAGAACCAAAAGGCCGAATATCCGAACCCGGAACCAAGTTCCAGAATCTTGCGCGCCTTGATTGCCACCGCCAACTGGTATATGAACCTGCCGACCAGAGGGCCGACGATGGGAAAATCCCGGTCCTGGGCATATTCCTCCATCTCCCGCAACACCGGCGGTCGTTCCGGTATAAAATCAGCCAAATAACGATGGACATTTCGCATCATAAGCGGCACCGTATCTGCGTCCGGCAGCTCACAGCACTTTCTATGTGTTTGGTTATGCGGGTCCTCTTCCATCTCTAAGGCATTGATAAGCCAACGTTCGCAGTACAGAGAATCATAAAAGATTTCTTGAAAAGTGCATTGTCTGGTCTATTGCGACAATGTCTCAGACTGCCCGCTAAGTTACTAAGATAACAGCATGCAGCAAAAAAGCAAACGGTATTTTTGCCGGGGAATTAACGGCCGCAGGGAAGCAGTCCCGTCGTGTACTCACTTGTCGTGATTTACTGTCTTGCGCACCTGCTTGCGTCTCTCCGGAACTATGACCTCGGCCGTGCCGCCCGAGAATTCAACGAGCTTCTCGATGACTTCATCGACCAGAAACTCCGGCGTCGAGGCACCGGCAGAGAGGCCAACATTCTCAACACCACCGGCTTCGTCAAACCAGTCAGGTTGAATATCGGCGGCCCTGGAAATCAGAATACCGCGCCCGCAGATGGCGTCGGCGATCTGGGCCAGCCGCTTTGAATTGGCCGAGGTTTCCGAGCCCACGACCAGAAACATATCCACCGTTGGCGCCAGGTCCATAACGGCGGTTTGAAGGCGATTGGTGGCGTCACAAATAGTGTTAAAGACCTTGATATGCGGCCATTTTTCTTTGGCGGCCTTCTCGGCAGCGGCAAAAGCATCGCGATGAGCCGTTGTCTGGACGGTCAGGCCGAGCTTGCGGCCCGTCCATGACGGAAGGTTTATCAGTTCCTCGACAGTGCCCACGACGGTGATATTCTCCGGTGCGTGGCCCACCACCCCCCGGGTTTCATCGTGACTCGCATCACCGAAATGAATTACGTGATATCCGTTATCAATCACCTTTAGAATGATATTGTAGATACGCTCAACCAGTGGGCAAGTAGCATCGACTACTTTGAGACCCTTTTCACGCGCCTGTGAGATGACGAATGGCGCCGCACCGTGAGCGGAAATAATCAGGGTACCCTCGTCAACGTCGTCAACCGAAAAGGCCTGGGCGACTCCTTCCTCGCGAAACCGGTTCACCACCGCTTCGTTGTGAACGATTTCATTGAGAATCGTAACCGGACCATTGGGATTGGCTGCGGTTTCCTCGGCGATGTTTATGGCTCGTTTGACCCCCATACAGAACCCGTGATGCCGGGCTATGATTATTTTTTTCAGCATGCTTTCTCCAGAAGATGACGCGATTGATTGAAAGGCCGGTAAGAGCTGCACACCAGCGGGCCGGCCTCAACATGGCCGAATCCGATATCCTTTCCGATCGCTGCCAGCTCAGAGACCAGAAATTCCACCCGGACATTTTCATCCTGCCGTCGGAGGAGTTCCATAGTCCGGGCAAACATGGAGGCTCCTCCATCTGGCAGATCATCTCTGGTAACTGATGTCATAACAACTTGCTTGAATTTAAGCTCGGCCACGACATCGGCCACCCTGGCCGGCTCTTCAAGATCCAGTCTCAGCGGCCTTGCCGAGTGCGCGGACATCTCACTCATCGATTGTGTATATAAGACTTTATACATCCACTCTTATACGCAGGGATCAGGGTTTGCGGCTAACGAAATCGTTCAGGAAATATTCCAGCAGCGACGTGTCGTCGGCCAGTTCCGTATGAAAAGAGCTGGCCAGAATAAGATTGCTGCTGACCAACACCGGGGAGTTTTCATATTCTGCCAGTTTCTTCACTTCGGCTCCGGTGCGAATCACTTTCGGTGCCCGAATGAACGTCGCTTCCAGTTCGGTGACATGGCCGTTGAGCCGGGCCTGAATCTGGGCTTCAAAAGAAAACACCTGCCGTCCATATCCGTTTCGGACAACATCGATATCAAGCGCGCCCAGAGGTTTGACGCCCGAGTTGTCATCGATAATGTTCTTAGCCAACAACACCATACCGGCGCAGGTTCCCCAGACAGGTTTAGAGGCAATGAAATCGGTCAGTGTCTCCCTCATATCGAAGCGGTCCAGCATGATATTCATGGTGGTGGACTCGCCGCCGGGCATAATCAGGCCGTCAAGACCGTTCAGATCGCCGGGGAGTCTTACCGGGCGGCCTTTGAGACCC
>JAUXCD010000226.1 GCA_030619085.1 Candidatus Zixiibacteriota bacterium | reverse complement strand
GCCGCCGGCAATAGCCGCCGCCCAGGTTTCGCCCCGGCCGGAACCACCGCGCGGGTTGGTGTAGAATACCACATACCCTTTGGCCGCCAGATACTGCATCTCATGGAAAAACGAAAATGCGTACTGGGTGCGCGGTCCGCCATGGATCTCCAGGATTGACGGATACTTCCGGCCGGGCTTGAAATCCGGTGGGTAAAGCAGCCAGCCCTGGATGTCGGTGCCATCGAAAGACTTGAAAAACACTTCGCGAGTCCGGCCCAATTTCATTTCGGTGTGCAGGAAGCGATTGAGATCGGTCAGTGCTTTGACTTTTTTCTCCGCCCCAAAAGCAGCCGGACACGTGATGATATCCCCCGGGTTGTTCAGGTCAGCATAGATCAAGGCCGCCGTCCTGGTTTTGCCGTTGACTGAAAGCGACTTGATATGGCACTTGCCTTTGAAGATGCGCGTTGGTTTACCTCCGGCCGCCGGGATATAGTAGAGGTTCGTTGAGCCGGTATCGGACGAGAGGGAGAATATCTTTTTGCCGTCGGCCGACCAGAATATGGGCGCGACATCGTGGCTGTCGCCGGTATCGGTGATCGACTGGTCATAGGTCATGCGGTCGAACTTCGGCATCAGGTCCCTGGCGCGGGGAGTGCCGTTGACACCCACTTTCCAGATATGGTGATTCGTCACGCCCCAGGCATCGCGCGGGTTGTCATGGCCGATATACGCTATCGTCTTGCTGTCGGGGGAGAAGGTCGGGATCGCTTTGGGGCCGGCCGGCGTCGGGATGAGTTTCTCCTTGCCGCCCTTGAAAGGAATCACGAACAGGTCTTCGCGAAGGGAGTCCAGGTCAGGATCTTTGGCGCGGTTGGAGTAAAAGGTGATCAGTTTGCCGTCGGGGGAAATGCAGGGTGCAAAATTGTCCCGTTTGCCGCTGGTGATTTTCCGAAGCTTTTCTTTATCGAGGTCAAAAGTGTAAATCTGGAAAGTGTCGTGGGGAAGATAACCAAGCCCGTCGAGGCGGAAATACAGCCGTGTGATGTGGCGGAAAACGGGCGGTTCTTTCTTTTTCTTCTCGTCCTCGATGAAATGCGAATCGTTGTAGCGCAGGTTGAATACGAAGCTGCGGCCATCAGGCGTCCACTGAAGTCTCGCGATGGCGCCGTCAAGCTCCACCACTTTTCGCTCGGCCCCACCCTCGACCGGGATGATGTAGATCGCCGTCTTTTTGTCTCGGGTCGAAACGAAAGCAATCTGCATGCCATCGGGCGACCATACCGGCTGGCGATCGTTATAGTCACCGTGGGTGAACTGCTCCGCTTGCTCGGCGGCGAGGTCATAAACGAACAGATTGCTGAAATACTTGTTTGCCTTTTTGTCCATTCGCTCGATAGTGTAGGCAACTCGTCTCTCATTGGGGGATATCGCCACGGCTGCTGGCAGGCGCAATTTGAAGAGGTCTTCCGCCTCAATGCCTCTTTTCTTGATTGGTTTTCTGGTCTTGGCTGGCATTTCCATACCCTTCCTGTAAGTAAGTGACTGTCTGATAAGAGAAAATATACAAGTGGTCGAGGCGTGACAAGCGAAATCCCGTCCTTTACCGTCCCGCTCGGTCGGCGTGGAAAATGGTAATTAAAGAATTGATATTTGTTGAAAAACAACTATTTTGCGGGAGCAATCAGCATCAAATTTTGTTAAATACACAAGCTAAGTCGAAGACAAGATATTTTATACCCTTAATAACCATTGAGGAGGCCAAGGTTTGGAACTTCTTTCGCTTATTGACCAGTTGACTCATTACAAGGGCGAACCCAAGACCAGACCCGCAACGGACGATGAGCCGTTGTCAGAATACTCAGGTAAGACCCCCAAACAACTGAAAAACATGCTTCGCACCATGCTCAAGGCCCGACGGGTTGAGCGGGAAGAGAAGCTGCTCTTGCGCAAAGGATACAATCGGTTCTTCATTGGCTGCGGCAAGGAACTCGCTGACGTGGCTTTTGCCGAAGCCCTGGAAGACTCGGATCCGTTTGTTGGCTATTACCGCAACAAAGCTTTTGACCTGCACCGTGGCAGTGATCTTTGGGAAAAGATGCTGGAGGCTATCGGCGACAGCCGCAGCCAGATAGGTGGGATACAGATTCCGGCCCACCCGTCCTATCCTCAGTTTAATATCCTGCCGCAGGCATCGCCGACCGGCTCTCATGCTTTGGAAGCGGCCGGTCTGGGCTCGGCTATCAAGCACCCGTCGCCGATTTCCAAAAACGCCCCCATACCGGGCGGCGCCTATCGCCAGGACGCCATCACCATGTGTTCAATCGGTGAAGGCTCGACGTCGTCAGCCGAATTCGGCCGGGCGGTCTTCTACTCAGTCTTTGACCATACCCGGAACATCTTCGCCATTTACAATTGCGGCTGGGCCATCTCGGTGTCGGTCGAGGAACAATTCCCGGAAGGCGACCCAACTACGCCGTTCGAGGGGTACCAGCGGTTCGGCCTGAAGATTATGCACATCGACGGCACGGATATCAAGGACGTTATTGCCAAAGCTATCGAAGCGGTGGAATACACCCGCTCCGGCAAAGGACCGGTCCTGGCCAATGTCAAAGTTACCCGCGAAGGTTCGCATTCCGGCTCCGATGACCAGTCATTCTACATGGACCCGGTGGAGCAGGATTGGCATACCTACAACGACTGTGTCCTGAAATCCTGCAACACGCTTTTCGAGGACGGTATCGTGACGCCCGAAGAGGTCAGCCAAATGTGGGAAGAGTTAGACAAGGAAATTTCTGAGCTTTCCACCAAGGCCGTCGCCACCTTTACCCCCAAGACAGCCGAGTTCATTAATAAAAGGGTGTATGCCGGTGGCTTTGACAAGGCTCAGGAAACCTGGCGGAAATATCGGGAAGCATGTACTATCGACCGCGCCGCCAAATTCAAGGAATATCACAAGAAAGGCTATTTCCAGACACCCGAGTTACCGGAAACGCTCGGTCCCATGACCATGCGTTTTGCCATCAACTATACGCTCTTCGATCTATTCCAGTTGACCGAAGACGTGCTCATGTTCGGTGAGGATGTTGCCGATTTCTCCGGCCACATGATTCAGGAGGTCGAAAAGCAGGCCAAGCTCAAGGGTAAGGGAGGCGTCTTTCTGGTGTCCAAGAATCTTCAGCGCGAGTTCGGCAACGACCGCTGTTTCAACACCCCGCTTGACGAGGCCGGTATACTTGGTCGTGCCATTGGGCACTGCTTCCAGGGCCGGCGTCCGATGCCAGAGATCCAGTTCCTCGACTACATGTCGCCTGCCTACCAGGTGCTCAAGGACCGTATCTGCACCACTTACGAGCGTTCCAACGCCCAGTGGACGATGCCGATGGTAATACGCACGACTTACGGCGGCTACAAGCAAGGAGCCGGTGCCTTCTGGCATTCGGAAGGTAACCTGGGGACCTGGATGAACATCCCCGGCCTGCTTATCGCCGTGCCGTCGAATGCCAACGATGCAGCCGGTCTTCTCAAGACCGCCTGGGCCAGCACCGACCCGGTGCTCTTCTGTGAGTCGGTGGCGTTGTACAATCGCCGCGATTGGGAAGGCGTGCCTATTGAAACGGCTATTCCGCCCCTGGACGAGTTGATTCCGTTCGGCGTCGCCAAGGTCTACGACGAGGAGAACACCGATGTCGGCATTATCACTTATGGTGCTACCTTCCAGATGACCCGCAAGGCGGCCGAACTGGCCCGCGAAAAAGGGATCAATGTTCGGCTGGTTGACCTGCGTACGGTGAAGCCGATGGATGAAGAGGCCATTCTCCAGACGGCCAAGGATTGCGGTAAAGTTCTGGTGATTACGGAAGACCGCTTCCCGGGCGGTGCCGCCGCCACAATTGCCTCGGTTATCACCAGCGGCGATGGCCTTTATGATCTCGAGGCGCCGGTGAAGCTGGTCACATCCATAGATGCTCGTGTTCCGTACGGCACCGATGGCGATACGATCGCGCTGCCGACAGTCGAGAAGATTCTCGCGGCGATCGAGGATATCCACAACAACTACTAGTCTTTGTGACATTGACAGTAAATAAAAAGGACCTCGCCGAAAGCGAGGCCCTTTTTATATGCAATCTTAGGTAAGCCACCTTCATTTGACGAGAACCATTTTCCTGACAGCGGTGTAGTCACCGGCCTGAAGTCGATAGAAATAGACCCCGGCGGCATTGTCGGCGCCATCCCATTGCAGGCTGACTTCCCCGGGGCCGTGTTCCCCTGCAAATGCGGACACCTCGCGCCCCAGGGCGTTGAAGATTGT
>JAUXCD010000204.1 GCA_030619085.1 Candidatus Zixiibacteriota bacterium | reverse complement strand
GACCAATCTCGGCTGTCCCAACAGGGTAACTTCCTGCTGAAGTAGCGGCCAATGCGATGCGATCTGACCAGTGGGGTGAGTGAAAGCGTCCCAGAAGAAATGGCTTAGTGAGCCGACCAGGACTGATACCACCAGTATAACCCAGGCCCTCGCGCCGACGACCCGCCAGCCGGACTGAGCCAGGCCGGACAGAAACCGGTCCAGCGGCGAAGGCAGATGGCGGATGAACGGGTATTTGAAATAGCGATGGAAAACAAAACTGAAAATGATCCCTGCCGGCAAACTGACAAGGAACAGCCCCAACCAGCTATGGCTGAAACCTCGGGAATCGGTTCTGAGGGCCAGAAAATAGATCAAATCCGGGGCCATAGCACCGGCCATCAGTCCCGTCAGAGAAAACCAGCGCGGAAACCACTGCTTCAGGGGAAGGACAATGGCGGGATGTGCAGTCGTAAACGGCATTGTGTATTATAGTCTGAGCACAGCTATCAGGTCAAAAAAAATCAGCGAAGAATCGACAAAAAAACATCCGGGAACAAAATCTTGCATTTACCCATTGACAAAGTCAGGAAATACAATAACTTACCGATTGTTATGGATATGACCAAAGCACACTACAGATACTCGAGGGGGGGTGAATCCCTCTGACTGGAGTAATAGTTCGTGACGACGAGTCTTTTGAAAGAGCCCTCCGCCGCTTCAATAAGTTTTGCGAAAAAACTGGTATTCTGTCCGACATAAAGAAACATCAGCATTACGAAAAGCCTTCCGAGGCTAAAAAGCGTAAGATGGCAGCCGCGCGGCGCAAAGCCCGGCGTGCAAGATTCTGGGTCGAAAGGCGTAGATAAGGAAAATGTCTCTCGTTAAAAAAATCGACTCTAATTTGATTGAGGCTCTTAAGGCCGGTGAAAAGGCAAAAGTCACCGTGCTTAGGGGCCTCAAGTCAGATTTGAAGTACAAGTTAATCGCCAAGGGTGAAGAACTGACCGAAGACGACGTCATCGCCGTGCTCAGCAGCGCCGCGAAAAGAAGGCGCGAATCAATTGAGCAGTTTAAGCAGGGAAACCGCAATGATCTGGCTGACAAAGAGCAATCGGAACTCGAGATAATCCAGCAATACCTGCCCGCACAGATGGACGAGGAAAAGGTTCGCCAGATAGTCGCCGAAACGATTGAAGAAACCGGCGCCGATTCACCGCAGAAAATCGGCCTGGTTATGAAGGCGGTCATGCCAAAGCTCAAGGGGAAAGCCGACGGCAAACTGGTGAATCGTCTGGTCGCGGAACTGCTGGCCAAGCAGGAATAATTCACCCTTATCGCGGCTTAATACGGGTAAAACTTTATACTTGCCTCAGATTTCAACACCGTCCTATATTTTGACGTGTGTGTAAAACCAGATTTCGGGAGTTTGCCTTATGAATTGGATTGACGGTATCCTGATAGTGCTATTGCTGGCCTCGGTGATTGTCGGTTCCAAGAAGGGACTCATCAGAGAGTTAATGGCTTTCATCGTATTTTTCACGGCCATTATCGTATCTGTCAATTACATCGATGACTTCGCCGTCTGGGTCTACAGCAAGTTGGGGGGCTCTCCCCTGATCTCGGCCTTGCTGTCGTTTGTGATCCTTATCGCCGTATCATATGCGGTTTTCAAAATCCTGGGGCTGCTTTTCTACAAAGTGGCCAACATCAAGCAGGTCGGCCGTCGCGACCAAATGGGCGGTGCTCTGATCGGCTTTCTCCGTGGTTGGGTGACTGTGGGCTTTCTGACGTTGCTGGTCTTTTTGATACCGATGCCCAACAATTTCTACGTGGCCTTTGAGTCTTCTTTCTTTGGGCCGGCGGTAGCCAAGACTATTCCGCTGATGTTCGACGGCACTTCCAAACTGCACCCTCAAACGCCGGATTTCATGTCACAAATGGAAAAAACCCTCATGGTAGAGCCATCGGACGGGAGCGGTTCGGCGGATGATGACCGCACAGATGTATACCGTACCCTCTATCGCATGGAGAAATACTTCACGATCAGTCTTGAGGGGTTGTAAAGGGATTGGCTTTTGCCGACGTACATCTTATATTAAACCGGCTAAGGCCGGTTTTTTTATTGTTGGCAAATTCAGATATATATGATTGACCCACATACCTTAAACGTACTCGAATATCCCAAGATCATCTCCCTCATTGCGGGAAAATGCCTGACCCCATACGGCCGGCATGAGGTGGAGCAGATTCAGCCGCTGTTTGACGCCGGCGTTATCGGCCGACGCCTCGACGAGGTCTCGCAGCTGAAGGACATCATCAATTTCGGCGAGGCCTTCCCCCTGTACCGTCTGGATGACTGCCGGGAATTTATCGAGAAATCCCAGGTTGAAGGAGTCTTCCTGGAACCGGACGAAATCGCCGCCATATCCGAATTGGTCGGCGTGTCGATCCAGATAAACCAATACGACCGTGAAGGACGCGCGAAGTTTCCGGATGTCGCTGAATACATCAGCCAGGTACGAGCCTTTCCGGAGCTGAAAAAAGAAATCAGAAACACGCTCGATGACGACGGCAATATCAAAGACAGTGCCTCACCACAGCTAAAGCGGATTCGAAACGAATTGTCCGAAACGCGCCATCGCGTCATAAGCCGGCTGGAGAAAATTCTGGCGACATCAAAGAAACAGCCGGGCTGGCAGGACGATGTCGTCACGGTTCGCAACAACCGCTATGTCATCCCGGTACCGTCCAACAACTACCGCAGCGATGTCGGCATCCTGCACGACCGCAGCCAGTCCGGTGCGACGTTCTTCATTGAGCCACAGGAGACGGTGGAGTCAAACAACCGCATCAATATCCTTTTGCAGGAAGAACGTCAGGAGATCGACCGCATCCTGCGCGCCCTGACGCGCGAGATTGCCGGCCGGGCCGCGCCCCTGTTGGAAAACACCCGGCTGATTGGCATTCTTGACTGCCTTCACGCCGAGGCCGGATTCTCCAACCAGATCGGCGGCAACTGCCCCAATGTGGTATCATCCGCCTCTTTCGATCTGGTCAACGCCCGCCACCCGCTGCTGGCCGTTCAATTTGAATCACCGGGCAAGGTAGTGCCCAATTCTCTGGGTCTCGATGACAGCCGACAAACGATCCTTGTCACCGGACCGAACACCGGAGGCAAGACCATTACCCTGAAAACGGTTGGGTTGTCGATACTGATGGCTCAGTCCGGGATGCACATCGCCGCCGATGACACCTCTACAGTCGGCATTTTCGAAGCCGTTTTCGCCGATATCGGCGATGAGCAGTCAATCGAACAATCCCTTTCCACGTTTTCTTCGCACATCAGGAATATCATCCACGGACTCAACGGCGCCTCGGACAAAACCCTGCTGCTTTTCGATGAAATTGGGGTCGGGACGGACCCAAAAGAGGGTTCGGCTCTGGCAGAATCGATCATCCTTCACGCCGTGAATAAAGGATCGCGCATGGTCGCCACCACGCACTATTCGCAGCTTAAGGTGCTGGCGACGGAGTACCCACAGATCGAGAACGCCTCGCTGGAATTCGACCGCGACACCCTCTCCCCTACCTACCGGCTCCACCTCGGCCTGCCCGGTTCATCGTATGCCGTCGAGATCGCCGGTCGGCTGGGGATGCCTAAAGAGATTTGCGAGCGGGCGTCTAAGATGGTCGGAAGTTCAGAGAAATCCATGGCGGCGCTGACGGAAAACCTCGAAAAAGAACTGGCCACTATCCACGCCGACCGTATCGAGTTGACCCAGAAGCTCGAAGAAGCGAGAGAACTGGAGGCTTCCTACCGCAAGGCGAATGAGCGATTGGAGTCACATGTCGAGGAGGAAAAGCACCAGGCACTCTCTGAGACGGCAACTTTCTTAGATGAGACGCGCCGGGAAATTGAGCGCCTCGTAGCCGAGATACGTAAATCCCAGGCATCGAAAGCCTCTCTCAAGGAATTCCACGAACGTCTCAAGAATCGAACCGGTAAGGTTAAGAACCAACTGGACAAGCTGGATAAAAAGAAGAAGGATTCGGCTTCGTTCGAGGTTGGCGACTCCGTTGAGATAATCTCCCTTAACGCTCGGGGTGAAATTTCGGAGTTGATCGGGAAAGACAAGGCCCGCATCAAGATCGGCAATATTGTCACCACTGTTGAGATAAGGAATCTGCGCAACACGGAAGTACCGTCAACGGCGAAGCAGCGAAGTCAGAAGGCAAGCTTCAACATCGAGGAAGTGGAGAACAACCAGATTCACCTGCGCGGGATGACGGCCGAAGAAGCCCTGGAGAATTTGGAACGGTTTCTCGATCACGCCGTTATCGCCGGCTTTGAACAGGTGTACGTGATCCACGGCAAAGGCACCGGCGTACTACGTCGCAAACTCACCGACTACCTGAAGGAACGTCCCGACGTAGCCTCGATAAGGCTTGGCAACTGGAACGAAGGCGGCGCCGGGGTCACGGTCGTGAAACTGAAAAGCTGATATGATACCGCAAGAGACAATCGAACAGGTCCGTCAGGCCACCGATATCGTCCAGCTCATCGGCGAATATCTGCGCCTCAAAAAAAGGGGCAAAAACTACCTGGCGCTGTGCCCGTTCCACACGGAAAAGACGCCGTCGTTCAATGTCTCCCCTGACAAGCAGATATTCCATTGCTTTGGCTGCGGTATCGGCGGCAACGTTTTTTCGTTTCTCATTGAACACGAAAAGATGTCATTTGTCGAGGCGGTGCGCCATCTGGCCAATCGCGCCAACATTACTATCCGCGAAGAAGCAGTATCGGATTTCCAGCGAGAGCGACTCGAAAAGATAAGCTACGCCAACCAACTGGCCGTTGACTTTTACCACAAGCAACTGCATGCCAATCG
>JAUXCD010000122.1 GCA_030619085.1 Candidatus Zixiibacteriota bacterium | reverse complement strand
GTTCGTTCCAGCGCCACGGCCCAAGGCTGGTTTGCCGTCGATTTTGCCGACACCTGCCTTGGTGAAAGGATCCCCGGTTTTGAGTTCCCGGCGCACAGCGGCGTTAACTATCTGCACCTTGTGTCACTCTGGGTTGGAGGTGTTATCGGTGATGATACTCTCGTATCTGTGGCGGCGGTGCAGGACTGGGAACATCGCCACGGCCATGTGGCTGAGGCCAACTGGGGCAGTGAGTTTCATCCGGCCGGCGACAGATCCGACTCGGTGTTGCTGCAGCCGTTCGACGCAAATTTCGGCGATGCTTTCCGCGCCCGTTACGTGGACACAATCACGTCGGGCGCCGACGACCTGCCGGAGGATTTCTTCGGACGACCGCACACACCGCTGAACATCGCCGTCACTCAGAAGTCCTACACCACCGATGAAGCCCCCTATCGCACAGTCGTTCTCTATGACTTCACTATCACGAATATCGGCCCTGACATTGTGCAAAAGGCATACGTCGGACTTTATGTTGACCCGGTCGTAGGTGCCGATGCTTCCGCGGCTGACGATGACCTCGTCGGTTCGCTTCGCAATCTCAGCACCATGTACGCATTCGACAACGACGGCGATCCGCAAACGGACGGCTATGTCGGCGCCACCGGTGCCGTAGGCGTGCGCCCGGTGCTGGTATATCCGCCGGTGGCCGACACCAATTTCAACTGGTGGCTGATTAACGACTCCATTGATTTCGGTCCGCGCCTGGCTGATGACGATGACAATCCCTGGCGTGATTTTGAGACAGGCGGCAAAGGATGTCCCAGCGGCGACGCCAACAAATATTATATCATGAGTCACCCGGAATGGGACTATGACCAGGTGTTCACGGCCGCCATCCCGGATGACGGCAACGATTGGCACAATCCCCCGGCATCGCAGGCACCGGTTATCGCGGAGGGCGGCGATGTGAAGGGTTTGCTGTCGGTCGGCCCGGTTGACCTGGCGCCGACGCAGTCGATCCGCGTCATGTTTGCCGTTTTCGGAGCCGAGTTCCTCCATATCGATCCCGGCAACGCGGCTAACCTGACCACCGGTGACTATCGAGATTATTTCGACAACCTTTACCGGGGCGTTCTTCAAACTAACGCGCGATACGCTGCCGAGATGGCATCAGAATTACTGGATCCGACCCAACCCCCGACCGGATTGGCCGTTTCAGCCATGTCGCACGACACCGCCTGGCTTTGCTGGGATGACTGGACGCTGCCGGACGTTTCCGGCTACGGTATCTATCTCAAAGCGCTGAATGATACCCAGACAGTCGCTCCGCGATTTGTTAAACCGGGCGAGCAGCCGGGTGCGATGGGTATCAAATATGAGACATTTACCGCCCCGTCGTCACGCGGCTTCATAACCGGTCTGCAACCGGGTCAGCTCTATTTCGCGACCATCGCTCACCAAACCAACAATGGAGAGAGCCGGATGTCGGCCCCGACAGTAATTGGAGACTTCAATGCGGCTCTCGAGACCGAGGCAGTGGACCTGACCCATGACTTTGCCTTCTTCTACGAATCCGACGCAGCCCTGAAACTGACCTGGGCAGCCGAAAACGACAACATCAGCTATTACAAGATATACAAGTCGACCGACAGCACCCGGGCCGTCGATAGGTACTATCCGTTTTTGACGCCGGACAGCTCCGGGCTGCCATATCTGCCCAGAATATGTTACGGCGATCCTGACAGCGAATTCTGCTTCTACGAGATGGACGCCTATGATTCCACCGCCGACAACACGGCTATCTACTTCGACCACGACCCTGTCGAAGGCGCGTGGTACTGGATTACCGGCGTGACTCTGCCGGGCTATGAATCGGCATTCTCTGATTTCATTAAGGCCGAGACTATCAGCCAGCCCACAAAGGATATCCTTGTTGTTCTGGGCAGTTCTTTTACGCATTCCGATTACGTGATTGCCGACTCGCTGTACGCATTTTATGAACGTCTTTTGGCCGGTTACGATTTCGACATCTACAACTGGGCCGACACCAATCTTGACCGCAACCTCTGTCCATCCCTCTACTGCACGGACTGGACCGACCTGGCCGAGTATCGAATGGTAATCGTTGAGGAGTTCCCGGAGTCCAAAATCCTCACTGACAACACAGAGGCAGCACACAAACTGTTCACGCGGCTTCTGGATGGCGGCAGGAATGTGGCCTATTTCGGCCTGCCCCCCGGTCGAACCAACTTCAACCTCAGTAGTCTCGAGCAAAATATTGTATACGATGCGGGAAGTTTCGAGGCACGGTATTTCAATCTCAGGGAAACATCCGTGCGGGGCTGGACAACCAACTACGGCGTGCTGGACGCCGAGGACAGCCTGGCCGGCTTTGTGCAGGCCATCCCGGCTCGCATCGACCTGCCTATCCTCCGCTACGACAGCCACAACCGTCGCACAACGGAGTTCTTTAACAGCCTGTTCAACGTCGAGAACTGCCTCCCCCTCACTCCCGCCTTTCACACCAACGAGAAAGCGGAGATACTCTATCGCTTTGGCTCGGCTTACCCGGAAACATCACATCTCCAGAATATGGTATGTGGTCAGGTCTCCAGGCACGAATATTCCAACGCCTGGGTCTTTTCGTTTCATCTGTGGGGTATGGAGGACACCGGCGCTCGCGAACTGCTGGACTACATCCTGCAGCAATCGCCATCGGTGCCGATCAACAACACGCCTCCGGCGTTACCGCGCGGAATCGTCCTGGGTCAGAATTACCCCAACCCGTTCAATGCCGTGACTCTCATTCGTTTTGAACTGACCAGGAATACCAGGGTGACTCTTGACATTTTCAACATCCTTGGTCGGCAGGTGGCAAAGCTAATAGATGGTGAGCCATATTCCGCCGGGGCTCATACAATTGCCTGGGACGGCCGTAACCGCGCGGGACGGTATGTTGCCAGCGGGATTTATTTCTATCAGATAAATGCGGAAGGACAGGCGAAAGCCAGAAAAATGGTATTGCTTAAGTGAGGCGTAGACAGTGAAACATATCGCCCAAATAGCGTTTCTGGCGGCGGCCGTCACCTTGACAGCCCTCGCATGGTCGGATGCCGCGGATCCGTTCGCGATGCGGTCCGCATTCGCCTCGGCACCGGCCGACCTAAGCGATGAACCGCTCATGGACTGGCCACTTTATTACGGCGTCTTCCAGACATCAGAGATCAGGACGATGTTCGACTGTTTCGGAAATTTTGGTTCCTATTTCTACGCCGGCCCGTTGTATGGCCCCCAGTGGCCCGTCACCGAGTTCGTCTCTCCGCCCACCAGCCGCATCCGTTATTTCACCAGCGCCTCACTCTGGCTGGGCGGCATGATCGATGGTGAGCCCCGCGTTTCCACCGGTCACGAGTCGTATTCCTTCTACGGTGCGGAATTCTCATCCACCCGGTCGATTTCGGACACCGTCCTGGGATCGGTCACGAACTTTGACTACGCCTCGGATTTCTCCCTGCGCTCGGAGTTCTCCGACACCCTCCGCAGAAACTACTACTATGATTTCCGGCCACTGTCGGTGCTGGTGGCTATGCGCGGTCACGTCTGGCATGACGAGGCTTACAATCAGATCGTGATGTATGACATGGTTGTCACTAACATCGGTGACAAGACCATTGAGCATGGGCATATCGGCATGTACGTTGACCCCGACGCCTGCTATGAATGCATTAGCGGATACAACGACGACCTGGTCGGTTCCATCAATGAGCATGGCATTGTCTATGGGATTGACAACGATGGTGAGCCACGCGACGGCCAGTTCATTCTCTCGGAAAGCCCTACGCGCGGAATGGGCATGAAATTCCTGCGAAGCTCCTTCCCTGTCACCGACAGCAGCTTTAACTGGTGGGACCGCGGTAGCGGCGGCGCTGAAGCGTATGGCCCCAGTCCTGTCGATTCGCTGGGCAATCCGCTCTATTGCGAGTATGAAGGTGAATTTGTCGGCGTGCCGTATTACGATGAAGAAAAGTACTGCCTGATGCAGTCGCCGGAATGGGATTTCGACCAGTTCCGTACCAGCCATCCACCCGACGGCTGGAACCAACCGCCCGATATGCCGACAATAGCTCTCGGCGTTGATATCAGGTTTCTGCTGTCCATCGGCACGTTCGATCTGCCGCCGGATTCCAGCGTTCGCGCCATGTTCGCCTTCTTCGTGGGCAAAGGTGTTCACACCCAGCCCGGTAACATCAACAATCTCCCGGATAACCCCGATGCCTACCTGGCCAACCTTGACCTGACTGATATCATCCATAGCGCCCTGGTAGCCGATACCCTGGCGACTTCCCTGCTCGATCCGCTGCTGCCGGTGATCGGAGGACATGTTCAGTACCAGGATGCGGACTCCGTAACCATTGAATGGGACCAATGGGTAATGAGCGATGTTGAGGGGTACAACGTTTATGTGAGACACATCGATTCGGCGGATATCCCTCACATCGGCGTTACCCCGCCGTGGATCCAGCCGACCGAAAGTGACCTTCACAGCCAGCTCGGCCACCGGCGACGGCTGGTGCTGACCGATCTCGACCCCTGGACTTCCTATTCCATAAGTGTGGCCAACCGTACCGCCGAGGCAGTCGGCGAATACGGCGAGGTGATGATCATTCAACCCCGCAAAAAATTGAATCGGCCAGATGTTCACCGCGAGTACGTTTTTGCCCGCCCCGGCGAACGCCCCCAGATTCTGTGGAATGAACCGGATAGTGTCGATATCGACCACTACAATATCTACAAATTCGATGACCGCATCGGCAGCGCTCAGAAATTTCACCCCTTCTATGACACCGGCTTGAGGGCGGACTCGTTGCACCCCGTAGACACCATCCATATCGACGGCCAGACCTATTACTACTATGAAATGGAGGTTTACGCCCAGCTCGATTCCGGAGTTACTTATTACTACGACTCCAGAGCCAAATCCGGTAATCGGTATGTTATCACAGCCGTGGACAAGACCGGCCTGGAGTCGGCGTTCTCGGTCGAGGTGGCGGTTGATTATGTCGATTATCAGAGCCAGGATATTCTGGTACTTACCCAGTCGGAGGACCCGCTGGTCGGATTTGTCACCTATGATTCAGTGAAAGCCTTCTATGATTACGTGCTAAACGGCTATGATTATGACATCTATATGTTCAAGGAATCGACGCTTTCCTGTGGTTTCGACTGCTTTAACTGGCAGGACATGGTTCGATACCGCATGGTTATAATCGACGACGGTCTGGAGGACCTCATTCTGGACGGTGACTATGAACAGGCCGAGCAGGGGTTCACAAGGTATGTACTGTCAGGAGGACGACTGGCCTACTTTGGCGGTTTCCACGGATTCACCGGCTCCCACGGCGTCGACTATTTTCGTGACCCGGCCTATTTCACCATAGACAACGCTTTCGTGCGCCGATTTTTCGGCATTGACTCCATCTTCAGTGTCGGCCTGGCTTACTACCATACCAACGCCGCACCACCATACGAGGACAGCCTCTTCGGCTTCGTGCGGGCCGAGCCTGTGCTCGGCTTGATGCCTCAACTCAGTTTCGACACATCGCGAACCGCTTTCAAAGAACTGCTGGGGCAATTCTGGCCGCTCAATACGGCGCCGATCGTATCGGCGTTTCAGCCCAATGGATTTGGCGAGACTACCCATCTGTTCCGGACCATCGATCCCTCGGGGTCAATGGTCGAGGGTCATCCGGTGGGAGTGCGCACCGTTTCCGACATGGGCATAACGTACCTGTTCGGATTCCATCTCTGGTACATGGATTATGTGGGGGCTCGACAACTGATCGACTACATGATGCTGCTGCCGACACCGGTTGAGGAACAACAGTTTGTCAATTTGCCGGAAAACTTCCGGTTGGGCCAGAACTTCCCCAACCCGTTCAACGCCGCCACGTGGATTCCTTTCGCGCTGCCGAGAGCATCAACCGTCACGCTCGAAATATACGACATCCTCGGTCGCAAGGTCCGCACACTGCTTGACCGCCGACCGATGACGGCCGGCAGCCACACGGTTCAGTGGGACGGAACTTCCGGCGACGACAAACCGGTGGCCAGTGGCATTTACCTGCTCCGTATTCGCACCGACGATGCTACCGGTACCAGGAAAATGATTCTACTGAAATAACATCGTTTGGACTTGACAAGCACCTGCGATCCGACGCATATCATGTACACAGGTTTTTCTCATGAAGTATTATCTCGGAATAGAAGAAATCGAGCCCGAACATTGGCTGTCCTGGGTGTTCGATCTGCCCGGATGTTTCTCCCGGGCACGTAGTCGGTCCGATGTTATCGCCGCCGCTCCCGAGGCAATTGCCGACTACCTTGACTGGCTCGAGGGTTACAGCTACAGAGGTCAACGGGACGTGAGCGATATCCAAGTGGAGGTTGGCGAGGAGTTTGAATGGTTTGTCACCGATAATGACTATCGCGTCAATGCTTTCTTCGAGGATGACCGCCGCCTTCTCACCGCCGACGATTCCTACCACATCACCTGGCTGCTCGAGTGCAGTCGCAAGGATCTAATGAGCGTGTTGCAACCGCTCTCGGCGGAGCAACTGGACCGGCCGGTCGAGGGGGAAGTGCGTGAGTCGATTCGCGGCGTCCTGCGGCACATCGCCGGCGCCGAGCACTGGTATTTCGAGAGCCTGCACCTGGCCTTCGACCGCTCTGAGATGCCATCGGACGTTTTCCGGGCGCTGTCCAAAGTGCGCGCCCAGACTATCGACCGCCTTAGCGATCTTGCAGGCAATGCCACCATTGGCGAGCGCAAGGGGGAACTCTGGTCGGCCCGCAAGATTGTCAGACGTACCCTGTGGCACGAGCGTGCCCACACCCGGCAAATACTCCGATACCTGAAAAACGCCTGAGATCGTTGTCTCATACCGGATTCAATTGCATACAAGAAGGCCGGGAGCAGCGAATCTCGCCAGCTCCCGACCCACAATTCGTCGGTATTCTTACCAGTGATCAGACAGGTCTATTTGTCATCGCCGCCGAGAATGATCGGCAGACTGCCAGCTTCATTACCAATGATGACAATCTTGGTGTTGGGCGACTCGGCGATTTTTAAAGTTGCTTCGATACCCTTCCATTTCAGCAGCGATGAGGTGATGCCGGCACTCACGATTTTCTGGAAGTCGGCGATACCCTGGGCTTCAATCCGTTTTCGTTCCGCTTCCAGTCTCTCTTTCGCAATGGTGAATTTCATCTTCTCCGATTCTTGCTCGGCTGTCAACTTGAAGTCAATCGCCTCGGAAATCTTGGCCGGTATCAGAACGTCGCGAATGACGACGTTCTCGATCTCGATATACTTGTCGGACATGGCGTCTTTCAGGCTGGCGATAAGTCGCTCAGCCACCTCCTGCCGTTTTGTCGCGTATATCTCTTCGGGGGTGTAGTTGCCGGCCACCGTTCGGGCAATACCTCGAATCGACGGCGCCACCGACACCTGGTAGTAACTCGGCCCGATAGTGACTTGCAGCGAATCGAGCTTTTCCCAGATTGGCCGGTAGAGAACCGAAACCTCCATCCGGATGGTAGCACCGTCGGACGAGAGAATCGTCAGACTTTCCTTGTTTTCCTGCAACTGCACTTTGTAGACGAACATTTTGTTCCAGGGCAGATGCCAGGTGAATCCCTCGGAATACACCGTGCCAAACTCGGTGCCATCGCCAAACTTGTAGTAAAACACGCCGCGATGCCCCGACGGTACCTGGGTGCCACAGCCGATCAGTCCCATGGCAAAGACTGCCACCAAAAGCAGTGGCAGTAACTGTAAACGTTTGTCAGACATACAACCTCCTTGTTTCTGTTATAGATATTCTTGAGAACTATCCGATGTCGTCATATTAAGTATAATGCCGCCGCAAAACAAGATTCATTTGTGGCAACTGAATGGATTTATCACTGCTTGACGCGGTATGGAATAC
>JAUXCD010000223.1 GCA_030619085.1 Candidatus Zixiibacteriota bacterium | reverse complement strand
GGGACAACTGGAACTGAATGTCATGGAACCGGTGATTGCCCACAGCCTTTTTGAATCAACCGAGATGCTGAAAAACGGCATGGCGACGCTCAAGCACCGCTGCGTTGATGGCATAACGGCCAACCGGGAACACTGCCGCCGAATGGTGGAAAATAGCATCGGCCTGGTCACCGCTCTCAACCCGGTGCTGGGCTACGAAACCTGCAGCCGCCTGGCCCAGGAGGCTTTGGCGTCAGACCGCAGCGTCTACGAACTCGTCCTGGAAAAAGAATTGCTCTCCAGGGAGGATCTGGATCGGCTTCTGACTCCGGAGTCGATGGTGCGACCAAGCAAGACGAACAGAAAAAAACCATCGTAGTCGGTCCTAAAGACTACAAACTCAGTTCCTCATCGATGGACCGTCCAATATCACTGTTGACATACCCTTTGTTTCTGTGGATTTTGTAAATAACATACGGGCCGCCATGCACGGCACTCGTTTGAATAGATACAGTGGGGACTGAACTTAGTCATAATCGACGAATAACAAATCTAAGCCTTGGAGCGCCGGACATGAAAATCCTGATAACGCTTACGATGACCCTGTTTCTTTGCCTGTCGCTGATTACAACCGCAGCAGCGGTTACCGATGCGGAGACCGCCGGGAAATGTATGACCTGTCACAAAGAGAAATCACCCGGTCTGTATAAACAGTGGTATATGTCACAGCACGCCGTACACAAAGTGACCTGCATCGACTGTCACGGCGCCAATCGCAGTGATCCTGATGCCTTCATGCACGAGGGCGGTCGTATCGCCACGTTGGTCACGCCCAAGGATTGCGGCCGCTGCCATACCGACGAGGCTCGGCAGGTGGAAAACTCCTATCACGCCAAAGCGGGTCAGATTCTGGAATCGAACGATGCTTACCTGGCTCACGTAGCGGCCGGGGAACCGGTGGCTATTATCGGCTGCGAAAGCTGCCACGGTTCCAAAGTACAGATTGACGCCAACTCGCCCAACAAGCTGTCAAAAATGAGTTGGCCGAACTCCGGTATCGGACGGTTGAACCCGGACGGTTCGATGGGTTCGTGCAATGCCTGCCACACCCGTCACTCGTTTTCCAAGGCCCAGGCTCGCCAGCCCGAAGCTTGCTCCAAGTGTCACCTGGGACCGGACCATCCGCAGCGCGAAATCTACGAGGAATCAAAACACGGCAACACCTATTACACCAATATCGGCAAAATGAATCTCGACTCCGATTCCTGGATAGTTGGCAAAGACTACGCGGCGGCCCCAACCTGCGCCACCTGCCACATGTCGGCGACCGTAGATATGAAACTGACCCATGATGTCGGCCGGCGCATTAGCTGGACACTGCGTCCTCCTGTCTCCAAGCACAAAGAAGACTGGCAGACTAAGAGGGAAAACATGAAAAAGGTGTGCGTGGCCTGTCACGGCAGTGCTTTTGCCTCTGGTCATTTCTACCAGTACGATGCCGTGGTGCGGCTATACAACGAGAAATTCGCCAAACCGGCCGGCGAAATCATGAAGATTGTCAGAAAAAATAAACTACTGAAGAATCCAGCCAGTTTCTCCAACGACATCGAATGGACCTACTGGGAATTGTGGCATCACGAGGGTCGCCGGGCACGGCACGGCGCCTCGATGATGGGGCCGGATTACACCTGGTGGCACGGCATGTACGAAGTAGCCAAACATTTCTACTTCAAGTTGCTACCCGAAGCCCGGGCTTTCGGTAACGCTGAATTGGACACCTATATCGACAATCTCATTGCCACCGATCCCATGCACTCCTGGTTGAGCAACGAAACGGACAAACTCAAGGGTGATATTCGGTCGGGAGCCATGCAGAAAATATACCAGAATATGTTCGAGCAGAAATAGGGGTCGGCCTTGTTTCGCAAGTACATCAATTTCGTTCGCGGGGTGTCCATCAATCGCGTCGGCCTCACTGGCGTGGTTCTTACGACCTCGTCATTTTTTCTCTTCTCGATACTGGAACTGGCGCGGCTGGCCGGTATCCTGACCAACGCCTATCTGGGCCTGATAACTTACCTGCTGTTTCCGGCGTTGTTTGTTGTCGGGCTGATCCTGATCCCAATCGGCTGGCGACTGAGCAAGAAAGCGACCGGCAGGACCACCCGGGAGTTGCTCGACGGACGTTTTGCTGAAGGAGAAATCAGGGGCGCGTTTTACGGATCGAAGGTTTTCACGACCATTGCCATCTTCACGCTGGCCAATATCATCATTCTCGGCGCCGCCAGTTCCCGTATGCTTCACTTTATGGATGAGCCGGTGTTCTGCGGCACCGCCTGCCACAGTGTCATGAATCCGGAATGGGTGACCTATCAGGTGTCACCGCACGCCCGGGTGAGGTGTGTGGATTGCCACGTCGGCGAGGGAGTGGATGCTCTCATCGACAGCAAGCTCAACGGCATGTGGCAGATGATTTCCATCACCTTCGACCTTCTCCAGCGTCCGATTCCTACTCCGGTACACCAGTTACGACCGGCCCGGGAGACCTGCGAGAAGTGTCACTGGCCGGACAAATTCTACGGCAGCCGGTTGAAATCCATCGCCCGCTACGCCATGGACGAGAAGTCAACGCCCGGCTACAATACGTTGAATCTGAAGGTCGATATCAACCATAGTCTCAACAAGGCCGGCATTCATTGGCACGTGTCGGAGGACAGTCGCGTCACGTATAGCACCGTGAGCAACGAACGAAAAAAGATGACCTGGGTGGAAGTAAACTACGGCGATGGCAGCTCAAAACGATATGTCAATCGTGCCGTGACTGACACTTCAGCGAACGACGAAGCTGCCCGTGTCATGGACTGCGTCGACTGCCACAATCGGGCGACCCACATCTATGAGG
This sequence comes from Candidatus Zixiibacteriota bacterium, assembly GCA_030619085.1. Classification (GTDB taxonomy): domain Bacteria; phylum Zixibacteria; class MSB-5A5; order GN15; family FEB-12; genus JAUXCD01. Next base: position 1,442 of record JAUXCD010000223.1, on the reverse strand, counting down.
ACCCGCACGATGCCGTCGATGAACGTATGCGGCAGGGTCTGCTCGACCGGTCGCTTCCCTTCCTGAAACGGGAGGCGCTGACGGCCATAACCGGCAGCTACGCCGACTCCGCCGCGGCGATGGAGGGCATTGCCAACTCCCTGGCCGGATTCTATCGATTATCTTATCCGAATGTCGCACTGCAAAGATCAGACGGTATCGACAGCGCAGTTATGGTGCTGCAATCCGTTTACAGCCGCAATATTCACCACGGTATGAACATTAGCTGGGGTTCCTACGCCAGCCAAATCGGTCATCGCGGTCCTCGTCAGGGCTGTTTTCGGTGTCACAATTCAGACCTGGTGGCCGCCGACAGCACCTCGATATCGTACGACTGCTCGCTGTGCCATTCCATCCTGGCTTTCCAGAGTCCGGCGGTATTTCAGTATCTCGAGCCGACCGATTCCACCTCGCGTGAGTACCGAATGCATCAGTATTTGCAGCAGGAATTCCTGGATTACCTCAAGCAATAAAGAGCCGTTGGCCCACCTGGGCTTTTCACAAGTGTGCCGCCCTCCGGGAGAAACCCCCGGAGGGCGGTGTCGTATCAAAGAGCTATCATATGTATCTGCATTTTCCTGAATAACATGCACTTGCGGATTTGGAATTATGTATTACATTGGGCGCGGGCTTGAACGTACGATATTGCGAAAGGAGCAATAGATGGCGCTGGAAAAGCTGAAGAAGATGGTCAAAGATAACAAGGTTGAATTCATTGATCTCAAAGTGTGTAACCTTCTGGGAGCCTGGCATCATATTACTGTACCGGCATCGGCGCTGAAACCGGAACTGTTCAAGCATGGAGTGGGCGTTGATGGCTCCTCTATGGCGGGCTTTTCGAAAATCGAAAACGGCGACATGGTTGTTATACCGGATACGGCCACGGCGGTGATGGATCCCTTCTTCGAGCGCCCTACCCTCTCGATGATCTGCGATATCATGGAATCCGGCGACAAAGTTACTCCCTACTCGCGCAATCCCCGCCGGGTGGCCGAGGACTCCGAAAAATACCTCAGCAAAATGATCAACGGTGCCAAGGCTGTGTTCGGACCGGAGTTTGAATTCTACGTGTTCGACAAGGTCAATTTTTTTCAGGGTCCGGAGAGCGCTTTCTATGTCCTGGATTCGCTGGAAGCCCAGTGGGCCGCCGCCGAGGACGAAGAGAACCTCGGTTATAAGATCCCCTATAAGAAGGGTTACCATGTCGCGCCGCCGATGGACCGCACCTACAACCTGCGCTCACAGATTTCGGCGATGCTGGCCGATGTCGGCGTGGGGCTGAAATATCACCACCACGAAGTGGGCGGCGGCGGCCAGCACGAGATTGAGGTAGCCTTCTCCCCTCGGAGGAAAATGGCCGACCAGTCGATGATGATCAAGTACATCATCAAGAATGAGACTTT